>CAYGPY010000370.1:0-2511 GCA_964351765.1 uncultured Vampirovibrionales bacterium | reverse complement strand
GCTTTAAGAAGTTTAGCTAAACGGGCTTAATTCGAGAGCGCTTTATCTTGCCGGTTTAAAAAATAAAGATACGTGCCGGATAAAACACTGGCCAAAGGAAAGGCAAATACAGCACCTGAAAAATGTGCTGCGTGGATGCAAACTATAAACGTCAGGATGATGAGAATGGGATGAATGGCGTGCATGCGTTCGAAAAACTTGGGGATAATCCAATACGTTTTAATAATGTAAAACAGTCCGCTGATAAAAAGAATCGGGATGAGTGACTGGGCATGCCCTGTGAAAATTACCATTGCAATAATAGGGATGATGCCACACCACGGTCCAATAATAGGTACGATAGAGGCCATGCCATAGATTGATGATAGTAAAAAGGCTTCTTCAATTTGAAATGCCGATAGCAACACAAACATGCTAACGCCAGAAATAATGGCGAGCACCGCTTGAATAGCCAGAAAGTTAGCGAGTACTTTGTGGATGGTGTTGATGTAATGGGTCATTTCGCGTTGATGTTCGTAGCGAAAGAGTTGGATAAAGCCACGGCGAATACCATCACCATCAAGCAATAAATAAAACACCATGACCAAGCACGTTAAAATATACACGAGCGATGTAACGGTGTTGGTACCAAAGTTAATCAGATAGGTGGGTAAATCTTTGGCAAAATCTTTTAGGATGCTGGACAAATTTGAAGCCAAGCCGGCGGGTTCATCAGAGGCATTAGTCGACCCAGTATTGGAGTCGATAGTTTTTTGTGTCGTGACAGGTTTAATTTTAATAATAGGAGTGGACTCAGATGAGCCTGGACTAGGAGGCAAAGGCACGGCGTGCTTTTTGGTTGTTCTAATGCCTAAGGAGGCGCCTGAATTCGTCGTTGTTATTGATTTAGGTTGAATGCGCACGATAGGTTCATCAGAATTGCTTCCCTCTGCGGCATCTTCAATCACAATATCAATTTTTTCAGCCGCCTCTATAGAGTCTTCGGCATTAACTACCGTGATTGAACCTAGTAATACAGGAAGCAAGCCATTGTTTTCGGTGCTTTCCATAATGTTTTGATACCAGTCTTCGGCTTTGTTGAGATAGCCTGGGACCTCTTCGGCCACCTTTTTAACTTGGTTGGTTAAGGTGGGAACAACTTGCACGCCACCAATGGTGAGCCCTAAAAATAAAAGTGCATACACAATTAGAATGCCAATCACGCGAAATGCTTTACTGTCATCATTGATGGGTAGAAACATTAAAAAGATGCGTAGGGCAAACTCTAGTCGATTAACGGGCCAGCGTAATAAATAGGTTAATAAAATCGTGCCACCAAACAACATAAACAACATGTTTAGGTGTTGCGCTAACTGAAGAACAACAAACATAACTAATAGAACGCATAACAGTAATACGTTGGTTTTATACATAGGCCAAGTAACGGCTTGCCTGGCTGCTGTCGTTTGGTTGTTTGCTTTTGAGGACATGGTTGTTTTGGTTTTATCCTTAAGAAGTTTCTCGGTTTGAGGACATGGTTATAGAAAAAGTGATTTGATTAATGAATAGGGCTGGTTTCATCTTGGCTATAGTAGCGAAGAATCACATTGATGACACTGGCCAAGGGAAGGGCTAATAAAACACCGACCACACCACCAAGGCGTGCGCAAATTAAAATGGAAACGATAACAACAAGAGGATGTAACCCCATGGCATCGCCTACAATCTTTGGCGCTAAGATATTATCTTTAACGGTCTGGAAGAGGTAAGAACATAACCACACGAAGAACGTGTTAACAGGCCCAATGGTAAAGAGCATAACCAAAATGGCAGGTGCTAAACCAAGGAAGGTACCAATGACAGGTAGAATCTCAAACAAGGCCAGTAAAATACTAAGCAGTAGGGCATAGGGCACACCAAAAATACTGTAGATAATAAACATGTACACACCGGTAACGATGCCCAATAAAACTTGCCCTTTAATAAACGAATACATCACCCGATGAAATTGGGTGACGAAGTAGAGGGCCACTTCTTTTTGCCTGTTGGGCAAAATACGAATTAATGCTGGGGATAATGATTCGCCGTCTAAGAGGAAATAAAAGAGAAGAATAAAGCCTGATAAGAAATAAATAAATCCTTTGAGTGTGCCTAACGACAACACCAAGACGCTATGCAACCCTTTTTTAATGGCTTGACTGGTTAAAAACGTAGCTTGCGAGAGCGTGGTTTTAAATACTGATTTTTGAATGACTTTCTTTTCTTCGTCAGTGATTTTTTCTGTAGGGCCGATAACACCATTGGGGTTCGTCGTGTTGCTTTCTGTTTTTTTGTTAATGGGATTACGTGAAACGGGGGAGGGCTTCTTTTCGAGCTTACCTTCAATCTGAGCTTCGGTAATCGCGTCATCAAATACATGCTTTAAGGTAGAGCCACCTAAAGCTTTATCTGACCAGTCCACAACAAGCCCAACGGATTTGTTTGCGTATCGTGTTAGGTCCTTGCCAAAGTCAGTAAGCTGATGCCCTAAGG
>CAYGPY010000369.1:0-2516 GCA_964351765.1 uncultured Vampirovibrionales bacterium | reverse complement strand
ATCAATGCCATCAGGATTAATATCGGTTGCCACAATACGTTTGGCATTTGTTTTCTTGGTAAGTTGCTTACTTACAATACCACTGCCAGTACCGATTTCTAAAATATCTTTTGCATCCAGTTCATTCGCTAGTTGTACAGAACGTTGGACCACGGGATGTTGTGGGTTGGTGTAATGCTGACCCATGCCATTTTCGGATTTAATAGAACTGGCTAAAACGTGATCGGACCACCGTTTTTGAATACGTTTGATGGGCTGAGGGCGTGCACCAAATTGTGGTGTGTTTAAAGACAAGCGTGATTGAATGGCCATAACAATGTTTACCCCTAGAGTTGAAAGTGTTTACTTGTATACTAAGGGTAGTGTATCGCAGTCAGAATGACTTGTCATGGGGGTATCTAATCGTTTTGTCTTAAGGCATTAGGAGAGGTTCGCTAAGTAATACACCAGCGTGCGCACACCAAAACCACTACCGCCTTTAGGAATTTCAGGGTAATCGTAGTTGATATAGGCAGGGCCTGCAATATCCATGTGCGCCCAAGTACGGCCTTCATCAATAAATTCTTTTAAGAACATGCCCGCATGTTGAGAACCAGCCTCACCTTTGGAGCCTGAGTTGGTAATATCGGCAACGGGGCTTTTTAGGAATTGTTTGTACTCTTCAAAGAAGGGTAGATGCACAAAATTTTCACCACTGGCCTTACCGCTTTTAATGATGTTTTGCAGAAAGGCGTCGTTGGTGCCCATTAATCCTGCTGCTGGGTGCCCCAGTGCGGCAACACATGCGCCGGTTAAGGTGGCCAGATCAATCATCTCATCAGGATCAACTTGCTCTTGGGCATAATGCAACACATCGCCTAAAACCAATCGGCCTTCGGCATCGGTGTTCACAATCTCAACGGTTTTACCTCGGCGCGAGACGCAAATGTCACCGGGTTTACTGGCTCTTGCACTTGGCATGTTTTCACACGTGCCAATAAAACCATCAATCTGGTAGGGGATATCAATCACTTTGGACAGTTCAGCAATGGCTTTCATGGTTCCCAATACCGCAGCGGCACCCCCCATATCTAGCTTCATGGTGGCCATGCTGGCTGGTGGCTTTAAGGATAAGCCACCACTGTCAAAGGTGATGCCTTTACCTACCAATGTGATTCGTTTCGGTGCTTTTTTCTTCGCACCACTTTTGGTGCTGGTTGTGGGTTTGTATTGCATGTGAATTAAAAAAGGAGGCTCATCACTCCCCTTGGTGACGGATTCAAATAACCCCATTTTAAGGCGCTTGATCTCTTTAAAATCGAGTGATTTTACCTTTAAGCCTTTGATGGCTTCAGCCTGTTTTTTTAAGAAAGTGGGTGTCACATGATTAGCACTATCATTCACATAATCACGCGCTGCATTGGTCGATCTTGCAACGATCTCGCCAATAGCCAGGCCTTGCTTGATGGTATTAAGTTGTTTCTTTTCAGCGTTAATAACGGTTACTTTGTTAATCGCTGTTGCCTTACTACCGGCGTTTAGAGTTTTCCATTGATCGAAATTATAGCTTCCCATCAAGGAGCCTTCGGCGATGAGCCGTGCGACATCTACCGTATTTAAATCAGCTTTGCCCGTACTGTGCACCACGGTTGCAATGCTCGATACTGAAAGTGCTTTGCAAGCGCGAATGGCTGCGGCACAGGCTCTGCGAATCTGAAAGCTTGTTACGTCTTTCTCGCTACCCAGTCCAGCCAACACCACATAGCGCGCTACGATTTTATTGTGCGAGTGAATGACTAGAGTTTGACCTGTTTTGCCAGTGAAATTCTCGTTTTGTTTGGCTTCTTTAAGCAGGATACCACCAAGGGCTTTATCAATCGCTTTGGCCTCATTCGATAATGATTTCATGCCATCAAAACAACTGATAACAACAACATCCGACTTAACGGTTGCAAGCTCACTTTGAACGACTGAAAATTTCATAGCATCCACCTCTAATTAGTATTCTCTAAATGATTGTTTCTATTATACGATTTTTCTACGTTGATGTGGCCGTTTCACTCGCTGGGTTTGGCAATGCCGGATCGACAATGATACTGTATTCATTTTTATAATTGACGTGACCCGGATAACTCTCTGGAATTTTTTTAATATAACGGCATTGGGTATAAATGATTTCAACCTTACTGCTTTTTCTCGAACGGCTTAACCACGCGGCTAATGCAGCGGCTTCTTCCACGGTTTGATCCGGTAGGTCAAAAAGATCTATTTTGTTGGCTTTTAAAATCACGTGAGAACCGGGTTGATCTTTAATGTGAAACCAAATGTCATCGGGCTTGCATAGCTTGCCCACTAACTTAGCGTTGCCCTCAGAGGACTTGCCCGCAAATAGTGTGAACCCGTCAGAACTTTCGTATTCACTGATGCCAGTTAAGCGCTTGCTATTGCTTTTCTTGTTAGAAACACGCAGGGGTTTAATCCAGTTTGAGGCTTCAAAATCCTGATGAAGTGCAAGCAAATCCTCAATAGATTCAGCC
>CAYGPY010000368.1:0-2528 GCA_964351765.1 uncultured Vampirovibrionales bacterium | reverse complement strand
TATCATCCACACGATTAATTTTTTGATGCGATCGATCGGGTGTGGTGAGGGTATGAAAATCAATCGTCATTTTTGCTTTTTGTCGTGCCCATTTTGGGTCTTCGGCATCGACAATGGTGCCTTGGATCGTGCTATCGGCTGGGACTAGGGTGTTGCCCGCTTCATCTTGATAGTCCTCAAGTAAAACCAAGGTGAGTTCATCGCCAATGGTGTTAAAACGAGAAGATAGGTCAAACATCAAGGCGGCCTCAATGGTAGAACCTTGTTCTAACCAAACCGAATCCACTGTACTAACGTTGTTAGCATTAGGGGTATAGGTACTGTTTAATTCATCTTGAATTTGAATACGAGCCGATTCATTGGCTGATGCGGATTGTAGGGTAGCACTTGTAACTAGACCAGATAAAGCAATCGTACACGCTAAAGCGAGCGCCGTGTGGCGACGAAATGTGACTAACAACGCAGGGGAAACCTGCCCAAAACGAATCGGCAACATAACAACAACGTCCTTTCAAAATGCAAAATCATAGTGATGTTCAGCAGACGTTGTGACCGTGATCGGCAGCCGGTTAGTCTTGGTTTGGCGTGACCGTTGGACTCGGCGTCTGGTGAAAAATACAACAGCCAGAACCAGAGTGGTGATGGCTTGATTTAGAATCGGACGTCTGAGCGGGATCTTGAATAGTTTTACCGGCGGATGAGGCGTTGGTTTTGTTTGATTTAATGATGGCGGGGGCTGTACCAATGTAACGTTTGGTAAGGCCACCACAAGATGCACATGCAATCGACGGAGAATCATTCATCCCGTGGCTTTGGGTGGTGATGTGTTGACAAGCAACGCATTGGTAATCATAGGACGGCATTGGAAATACCTTTTATCATTGGAAGTTTAAGCTTAGTTTGATGCAAGGTTTGAGGTGGTAAGTATTAGGATGCCTTGGAGGGCGTATCGATAATGGTGCGATATTTGGCGTATTTTAAAAAGGTTTCGTAAGCTCGCACGGCAGAAAAAATGAGACCGTGGAAACCACCAAAAATGCGCCCTGCAAAAATATATTGCGTTATAAACACCCAGTTGGGCGCTAAAATCATATTCAAACAACTACTGGTATAAGCCCTGCCTGTGGTGCCACGCGATTCAATGAGATGGTAGGCCGCATTGGTGGAGCGTTCATTGGCACCACGAAAGACGTCCATCAGAGTTTTATAGGGTTCACACCCAATGGCGTGTTCTAAGGATTTTACGTGGTTGGGCACGGCAATGGCATTAAAGTAAGCATCACTCAGTGAGATGGCGTGCTCGCGACGGAACAAACGTAACCCTCGGCGAGGATAATTGCCGCCGGGTTTGATGTGGGCACCTCTAAAGTAGAAATGGGTAGGGATCGTAAAGCCATGGATATAATCGCGAGGGCTTAACAGCACACCATCAATTTCATGGCGAAGCATTTCTTCAATCCACTCGGTGGGTTCAAGCAGAACTATCCAGTCGCTTTTGCATTGGCTGAAGGCAAAATTACGTAAAATTTGTGTGGACTCACTGGGGTGAAAATAAATGTGCTCCGTAAAACGTCGCGCGATATCGAGTGAGCCGTCGGTACTGCCGCGATCGACCACGATGATTTCATCCGCCCAATTCAAGGATTCTAAGCAGCGCGACAACGTACCCACATTGTTGTGCGCAATAACAACAGCCGCAATGGTCTGTGATTTATGTTGTGTGGCTGAGGTGTTAATCGGTTGGTATCTCACGGTCAAGGTAAAAATAGGAGTTGTTCTTTATTATTATACCTGATTTCAGGCGTATTACCGTAGTGGTCATCTTAACGGCAAGCACGTAAATGTGCTAAAATACGGCCATTATGGCAGGACATTCTAAATGGGCAAATATCAAGCACCGCAAGGCCGCTAAAGATGCAAAAAAAGGGCAGGCTTTTGCCAAATGTTCGCGTGAAATCATGAAGGCCGCAAAATTGGGTGGCCCTGATCCGGAAGGGAATTTTCGTTTGCGCACGGCCATTGACAAGGGTAAAGCTGCTGGGTTGCCTAATGATAATATTAATCGTGCCATTGAAAAAGGCACGGGTACCGGCGGTGCCGATGAGTTGGATGAAATGACTTATGAGGGCTATGGTGCTGGTGGTGTGGCGGTCTTTATTGAGTGCATGAGTGATAACAAAAATCGTACGGCCGGTGATATTCGTAGCTACTTTAATAAATATGACGGTAACCTAGGTGCTGATGGCTGTGTGGCTTGGATGTTTGAGCAAATGGGGCTGATTCAAATTTCAACCGAAGGTCATACCGAAGAAAGTGTGTTTGAATTAGCCGTTGAAGCGGGCGCTCATGATGTGGCTCGTAATGATGATGAGAATGTATTTGAACTGACGACGAATGCGACTGAATTGGATGCGGTGTGTCGGGCGCTTTCTGAGAAAGAGGCTACCATTGTTTCTGCCGATTTAACGCGTAACCCACAGAATACCATCGAGATCACAGATGAGTCTCAGGCCAAGCAAGTACTTAAG
>CAYGPY010000367.1:0-2548 GCA_964351765.1 uncultured Vampirovibrionales bacterium | reverse complement strand
CATCAATGTTACGGGTAGGGCCAACATCGGGTTGCTTTTACTTTTATATTGACGGGGACCAACGTTAATAATGTCTTCTTCTGTTGGTGGGGGTGCTTCTTTAGGACGAAATGGATTGAGGCGGCCAAAGAAACCGGGTTTTTTATAGGGCTTTGGTTTGGGTGTTAGTTGTTGAATGAGCTGCTCAGCCTTCTCGCCTGTTGGGTCTTGGTAGACACCAGGTGGGTAATCAATGGTGTCACCCCATTCTTGGGTCGGATCGGTTTGAGCGATGAGGGATGGCTCAGCTTGTGCCTTATGTGAGACAATAGAAGAACATAAAAACAGGCATGTGGTGAGTAACACCATCAGCCGGCGTATCGATACGGCATTCAGTTTGAGTGATGATAAAGGTGTCGGTGCTGTCATAAAATAAAAAACCTTTTTTATAGGGCTGTTAAAAAGAGATCAACGTATTGAGATAAGCATAGAGACGTCTATTATCATGGCAATGGATAAGCAAAAATTATATCTGCTGTTTTTAAAAATTGTGTCGTATACCATTAATACTACTATTGTTGCGGGTATTGTGGCATTGGTCATATGGTATATTCTAGGTTTAATGGAAGGTACCGAATATGGTGGGTAAGGTTTTTACCGAATGACCGAAAACGACCGTGAGTTATAAGAAGGATAATAGGTTAACGTACTGTGTTAGATATTAAACGAATTCGTGAAAATCCTGAGGCCGTGAATGCGGCGTTAAAACGTCGTAATAGTGAGTTATCGATTGATGACGTTATGGCTATTGACGTGAAACGGCGTGCTTTGTTGCAGGAGGAAGAAGAACTGCGGGGTGAGCGTAATAAAATAACCCCTGAAATTGCCAAAAAGAAAAAAGCCGGTGAAGATGCGTCAGACATCATGGCCAAAACAAAAACGATTGCGGATCGGATTAAAGCCTTAGAACAAGAAAAAAACGTATTGGCTGAAGAGCAAAATACCATTTTATTACATATCCCCAATACGCCTTCGTCTGAAACACCAGAAGGCCCTGATGAATCGGCGAATGTTGAACTCAGAACGTGGGGCGATGAATTTAAGTCGCGTTATCATCAGGAAGTAAAAAGTCATTATGATATAGGTGTTGAGCTTGGGATTTTAGATTTTGAACGTGGTGTTAAAGTGGCACAATCACGCTTCTCTGTGATTCGGGGCGCTGGCGCACGTATGGAGCGGGCCTTAATTAGCTTTATGTTGGATACCCATGCCGAGGCAGGGTATGAAGAGGTGATGCCACCATTTTTGGTGAATGCTCAGGCCATGATAGGTACAGGCCAGTTGCCTAAATTTGAAGAAGATATGTTTCGGTGCCGTGATGATGAATTATTTTTGATTCCGACAGCCGAAGTGCCGATTACGAATTTGTATGCGGGTGAAATTTTAGATGAAAGTGATCTGCCTAAATACATGACGGCCTATACCCCATGTTTTCGACGTGAAGCTGGATCGGCAGGGCGTGATACGCGTGGGCTTATTCGTCAACATCAGTTTGATAAAGTGGAACTGGTAAAGTTAGTGAGCCCTGAAAATGCTGAAAAAGAGCATCTCAAACTTTTAGAGGATGCGGAACGAATCCTCCAAAAGTTGGAATTACCGTATCGGGTGATGGAATTATGCACGGGTGATATTGGTTTTTCGGCGGCACGGTGTTATGACTTAGAAGTGTGGATGCCCGCTCAGGGCGTGTATCGAGAGATTTCAAGCTGTAGTTTATTTAATGATTTTCAAGCACGTCGTGCAGGATTGAAGTACAAGTCAGTTACAACGGGAAAAAATGACCACCTATACACGATAAATGGTTCAGGGCTTGCCGTTGGGCGAACATTGGCTGCCATTCTCGAAAATTATCAAATCAACGATAAAGAGGTGTTGGTGCCTGAGGTTCTTAAGTCATACTTGAAGTGTGACTCGATCACTGCGTCATAAAATATAGGATGTTATGACAAAAATTATTGAGCAACTTGGGAGCATGGTGACCAATGGCCACGCCGAACAATCCAAATAATCAGGGGCTACCTCAGCCTCCAATGCCAAAGCAGGCATCTTCGTCTGTACAAGGTCCATCGCCATCATTGGCACCATCACCCCAAGGTGGTGTAACGCCTGAAATGATTGCTGCTGCTGCTGCTGCTGTGGGTGGACTAGGCCCTTCTGCTGAAGAAACAGGCCAGAGTATTTTACCAAAACTGGCAACCGATATTGATTTAGATACCTTCTTGCGTATGGCCATTGCTCAAGGTGTTTCTGATATTCACTTGCGTGTGGGGCATCCGCCTGTGATGCGTAAAGACGGTGATATGGTTAAAACCAAACTGCCTGACATCACCGAAGAGGCCATGATGCGCTTTGCAAAGGGGATTATTCCCGCTAAAGTTTTGCCAAAGCTAAAGAACAAACTCGATTTTGACTTTGGTTTTGAATTTGAATCTGTTGCCCGTTTTCGTGTCAACCTGTTTTACGAGAGTGGCCATCTTGGTATGGTAATGCGTTTGATTCCATTGACCAT
>CAYGPY010000366.1:0-2599 GCA_964351765.1 uncultured Vampirovibrionales bacterium | reverse complement strand
CCTTTTAATGGCTGGTACTTATCGTTACGCATCCAGACTAACGTCACCATATCTGGGGTCATGCCCGCAAACCAGACGTCACGAACTTTGTCCGTGGTTCCGGTTTTACCCGCGACCTGACGCCCCGGTAATATCGCACTACGACCCGTTCCTTTTTGAACAACATCAACCAAAATGGAAACCAAGTTGGCCACCGCATCGGGATCAAAAACACGTTCTGGTTGAGGTTTCTCAACAGAAATCTCTCGACCACGACTGTCTTCTAAACGACGAATCGAGGTGGGCGCCATCTTAATACCACCGCGTGCAAAGGTCGTATAAGCGGTTGCCAACTCCAAGGGAGAGAAACCTGACGATCCCAGCAAGCTAGAGAAGTTGCGATCAATTCTGGATTCAATACCCGCTAAACGTGCCGTTTTAATGACTTCATCAATACCCACCTTCATACCCACCTGAACCGTTGGCGTGTTACGAGACAAAGTCAACGCCCGACGAATCGTCATCGAGCCCATATATTTACCATCCCAGTTTTTTGGACGCCAAATACTCACACCGGTGTTAAAACTAATGGGTCTATCCGAAATCATCGTCTCAGGATTAATCATCCCCAAGCGGAATCCAGTTAAATACACAAAGGGCTTAAAAGTCGAGCCCGCAGCGCGACGCGCCTGTGTGGCGTTGTTAAACTGATTATTTTGGAAATCAATACCACCAACCATCGCAACCACTTCAGCAGTTTCCACGTCAATGGTAACCAAAGCACCTTGAGTGACACGGGTATATTTAGGTAATTTTGTCACACCATCTTCAAGTGCTTTTTCTGCTGCCGTCTGAATTTTTTCGTCCATGGTGGTAAACACTTGCAAGCCACCTCGACGTACCAAATCAGAGCCATACGTTTCTTCAAGCTCCTGAATCACGTGTGCAATAAAATAAGGATGTCTCGATACGGTTACTTTTCTTGGATGGAAAACAATCTCTTCATCCATCGATTCTTTATATTGTTTTGGCGTGATGTAGCCATTTTCAAGCATCTTGCCCAACACCTGATGCTGTCGTTTGGCTGCCGCCTCAGGATAGGCGTAAGGCGATAAGCCTTCAGGTGCCTTCAACAGCCCTGCCAACATCGCACTTTCTGCAATAGTAATGTCACGGGCAGGCTTACGATAATAGCGGCGTGCTGCCTTTTCAATACCATAAGATTGATTACCAAAATACACTTGGTTTAAATACAGTTCTAAAATTTTATGCTTGCTGTAGCGTTTCTCAACGCGCATCGATAAAATCGCCTCGGCAATCTTACGCGTGATTTTTTTCTCAGGGGATAAAAACAAGTTTTTAACCAACTGCTGAGTAATGGTGCTACCACCCTGCACATCACCTTTTTTAACGTAAGTGGTGATCAACGCACGAAACGTCCCTTTTAAATCAATGCCGTCGTGATGGAAAAAGCGGTTGTCCTCAATGGCCATAACAGCACGTTGAATATGAGGTGAGATTTCTGATAGCGGCACAACAACCCGATCTTCATCACCGTGAATGTTCGCTACCAGCGTCCCATTTCGATCATAAATACGCGTACTCTCACTCGGACGCCAATCCTCAAGAGACGAGATATCAGGCAAAGAGGCAGTGCTCATTGCAATTTTTGAGCTCACAAGAACCGACATGATAAAAATCAAGAATGCCACAACCGCAACGGTCACAGTCATCAGGATCACACTAATGCGATCTTGAACAACTTCAGCCTTGCGGCGAATATCAATCGGTAATTCTGGGTATTCATGAGGCATCGAGACGTCGTTGTCCTTACATCGGTATCGTTTAAAATCAGGTACGTTAGAAAAAGTATTTTCTTAAGACATCACCAACTGACCAAAACGGGCCACGGCTAAATAATTACTATGAAGCACACTAAGTAAATTATAGCGGTTTTTCTTCACTTCGGCATCCTTATCATTAACCATCACGTCCTCAAAAAAGGCCGTCACGGGTTTTGATAACGCGACCAATTGCTTGATATAACTTGGCATATCTGTCTCACGCTTCACCTCAGACAGGGCTTTAAATAAAGCCGTATCCGCAGGCTCTTTAAGCAAAGACGCAGAAACATCCGATAAGGTTGCATGAGGGAGATAGCCTTCGCCCAAGATACGTTCAACCCGATTGGCGGGTTCATACACCGCACTCAAAGCCTCCGCATCCTGAACCAAACCCTTTAAGCCTTCAATACGAACCATTGTGGCAGGCAAGTCCGTTAAAGGCTCACTGGCCGACAGCACGGCTTCAATAATGTCGTGACGAATATCACGCTCTAACAAATTCACCTTTAAGCGTTGGAGCACAAATTCTTCAAGCAAATTAAGCGTATCTTCTTTACTCTTTAAGCTACCTGATTCAGAGAGCTGTGCTGATAACTGGTCATACGCTTCAGCCATCAAGGCGTTCAAATCCCACGATAAATTATTTTCAAACAGCGTGACAATCACACCAATGGCCATACGGCGCAAACCCAACGGATCTCGAGAGCCCGTAGGCATCTTGGCTTTTTCTTGAGCAAACACGGCCACCATCGTATCCACTTTATCGGCAATACTAC
>CAYGPY010000365.1:0-2606 GCA_964351765.1 uncultured Vampirovibrionales bacterium | reverse complement strand
TCTGAGGGCTTACCTGCTTCAACAGGAGCAAGTTGCGCAACATCACCAATAAAGACGCATCGAGCCTCCGTGTTAGTAATAATAGTTTCGAGCGCATGAAAATCATCGTTTGAAACCATAGAGGATTCATCCAAGATGATCAGACTATTTTTATAGGCTCTTTTTGAATTGGGTTCTAATGGCCCTTGATTTAAATCAACCAAAAATTGTTTTAAAGTCATAGCTTGCATGCCCTTATTCTTTAGCTCTCGGACCGCTTGATGTGTAGGTGCCATGGCAATTATTTTTGTGTCCGATGGAAGCATTGCTTTTATGCTCTCGCCAAGCGCATTGCCTTGATCACCAACTAATGTCTGCAACATAGTAGATTTGCCTGTGCCTGCATACCCTTGTATCATCACAAATCTATCAGTGGTGGTTGCAATTAACTGACAGGCTTCACGCTGACCCGCGGCTAGATTAATTTCATTTGGTTTCCGTTCGTGAGGCTGATTGAAAAAATGGTCAGCCTCCTGTTGACTGAGAAATGCCTTTACCTTCCCTTTTCCTTCACCAATGTGTTTAATGATGCTTGTTTCAAGCTCAACAGTTTCTTTTGTGGCTAATTTCACACCTGTTGGGCACTGTCGATAGAAAATGTCACCGGATTTAATTCGATTGACGAGTTCTTGTATAATTCCCTTATATGAGGCCTCCCCTAACTTATATTCTAAAGCAGTTTGAAATAAAGCCTCCTGTGTAAACACGGCTTCACGCGAACTTAATACCGAAATGGCATAATTCACTGCTTTTTTTTCAATTGGATCATCTAAGGTGTGTTTTATAAGGTGCTGCTCTGTGGCAAGGGGTTGTGCTTGTGTTATTTTAAATTTTTTTTCAACTTTGGCTTTGTTTTCTGTGAAAAATACTAAGTCCTGTGACAGCTTTGTTAGATCATTAAGTAGGTTTTTATTCGCGGCATAACTAGGTAAATCTACAAGCATTGTTTTATTCGTTAGCTTATTAGGAAAATCT
This sequence comes from uncultured Vampirovibrionales bacterium, assembly GCA_964351765.1. GTDB lineage: Bacteria > Cyanobacteriota > Vampirovibrionia > Vampirovibrionales > Vampirovibrionaceae > CAYGPY01. Next base: position 1,592 of record CAYGPY010000365.1, on the reverse strand, counting down.
GTCACGGGACGTGCATAGTCATATGCTAAATTCACACCTTCTAATTTTTTAAGCTTTAATTGTAAAGGCTTATCTTTAACGTCTGTTTGTAAGGAAATTAAGTTATTTTTTAATTCTACCACCTGATAAGTTAGAAGCGGCTTGAGACTAAGGGCCTTAGCATTAATGCTTGGTTGAGCTAGCCGTAGACGATCCCCAACACTAAGCGTTAATGATTTTTCCCTAATAAGCTGCACGTCATTCGCTGTCAGTTGCTTACAAAGTATATGTGTTGACAGATACGCTGTTTTTCCTTGTTCATTTTGAACGATGAGCCTATTCATCTTTTTATCATGATTTAAGACTCTAGCATACGCACATTGACCACGACCTAAATAGGTTTTAATTTTAAGCCCAACAGGATAATTTGTTACAATTTTTTGTTCGGGTTGACTAAGATAAAATGGTTCCTCTATACTCAGTGTATGTGATTCCCGTCCCAACTTTCCTTCCTTAACCAGTGCGTTGCGAATCTCAAGATTTAGCTTTTCGGTGCTAGTCCGTGAGGTTGCAAGCACACAGTTTTTGTCATAAAACTCTAACCCCTCTTTTTGTATTCTATTGGCAATCACTTGGTGTCTTGCTTCTTGCTTTCGCTTAATCCCATTATTTGCATTTCTGTCAGTCATTTCCCTTATCAGGTCTACCACTTCTACATGGGCGTGTACTTTATTTTGGCCGACTTTAGGCAAGAAAAACAAAGAAGCGTCTATCTCACTGACATTTGATTTCTCTAGAATAGCAAGGGGGGTTCCTGCGAAGGGACTTGCTACACCATCCCCCTTGAGAAATACTAGTCTTGCTTCATGCTGCGCTGTAAATTTTAATAGCTTTTCAATTGACTCATGATTCAATCTATGCGCATTATCCACAATAAATACGGAACTTCCCTTCTTTGCAAAGAAATTATTTAAAGGCAAACTCAATCGTTCTTCATAATGATGTAAAAAAGATGCTAATGGCTGGACAATCCCATCCTTTCCAAGATTTTTGAATCGTTGCCAAAGTGAATCTGTTTTGGGGTGAAGCTGGGCATTATACTCAGAGCAAATCAAACGATTAGGCGTGAGTACTTTGACTTCACGATGAGTTTTATTTAACTCATCAACCAGCGATTTAAGCAACGTTGCTTTTGCCTCCAAGGCCTTAGGTTCTTTGATCACGCATAAACGAGAATCACTCAGGCATTCGTTAAGACGAATGCCTAGCCTGTTTAATTTGTCTAGAGGAATTATATGCTTTTCTCTACCTCGCATTGCCTGATTTACTAATGACGCTAACTTATTTTCTTTATCGATAAGGGCTGAGGTAGTATAGGTTCCCTGAGCCAAAGGCAAAAGTGTTTCCTTTCTAATGAGTTGCTCAAATGATTGTAGTAATGCGTTATGGCTTGCATTACCCAAATTAAATTCGATAGCTTTTTTTAAAATCTGAACAGAGTTCAGCTCCACGCTAAACTGTGAGCAATAGTCAATGGCATCTTTAATAGCGCTCATCGCTGTGTGATTTGAGGCTGTTGCAATGAAATCTTTATCTTTCGTTCTGGCTTGCGT
>CAYGPY010000364.1:0-2639 GCA_964351765.1 uncultured Vampirovibrionales bacterium | reverse complement strand
ACCACGTGGTATTTCGGTCTGCCGACAAGTTCTTCTCATGCCTTGATTGGATCATTAGTGGGTGCCGGTTACTTTGCCAATAACAAAGGGCTTGGCAATATTGAGTGGCACTCCATCTGGACCAAGGTGGTTATCCCGATGTTTACCTCGCCGATTGCGGGTATTGTTGTTGGTTTTAGCGTTATGGCCCTGTTAGCTTGGCTCTTCTTTCGTTTACACCTTCAGCGCATCAACCGATTCTTTAGCAAAATGCAATTGGTGTCATCGGGCTTCTTGGCTCTTAGTCATGGTCATAACGATGCTCAAAAATCGATGGGCATTATCGCACTTGCTCTGGCAACGTATTATCATCTTCCTGCCGAAGAGTTTAACGTGCCGATGTGGGTTGTGATTAGTTGCGCCACCATGATGGGTGCAGGCACCTTAACCGGTGGTTGGAAGATTATTCGTACCCTCAGTAAGAAGATGATTCGCCTTCAACCGATTTATGGTTTTGCAGCCGAAACAACCTCGGCGGCGATTATTATGGGTGCCAGCCATATTGGTATCCCTCTAAGTACCACGCAAGTTATCTCCTCATCCATTATGGGTGTGGGCACCACCAAGCGATTAAGTGCCGTAAAGTGGGGCGTGGTGCAAAACATTTTATGGGCGTGGGTACTCACCATCCCGCTTACGTTTATGTTTAGCGGTGGCATCACGTGGCTGTTTTTACGCAGTGGTTGGTTCTAAAGTTTTTCTACGCGTCTCGTAAAAAAGGTTTTCTAATAAACACCGCTTGCGTTGGTTCTGTAGCCACGTGTAGCAACGGGCGTGTTGCTTTTCTGATTGTTGTTAAACGATCAGGATGTGTCGCACCATGCGCAACACCCTTAGGGAACTCATTGTTCCAGATCAAAATCGGGGCATCTTTACGATAGTCCAATTCATCAAATACGTGGGCATGTGTTTCAAGTAAACCATAATGATGATCGGTATGAACAATCACACCATTGTCATTGCCACCTAAAACCCCCGGCATGTCCAATTCAAAATCGTCCATATAATCAACGACATCAGCTAAAAAAGGAACGCCACCCTGAATGTGCTTAAACGGTCCGTAACGAATTGCCAGTAAATTGGGCGATGTATTAGGCTCTAAAGAATTAGAACCATTACCATCCCAATGTAACCATTTAAATGAGGTTAGCCCGTCAATTTCAGGGCGAACCACCGAATGAAAATCTTGATTAGCGCTTTGAGAATCATCAAACAAGCTAGGCATAATTCTCTTGCACAATTCAGACATAAAATTTTGAGATGTCTCAGCCTTGCCCAATAAACGACGTGTATTTTCAATCACCACAAAACCCGGATCTTCTGATGACTCACGGCCTAAAAATGGTGCCACATTACGTACAAAGCTATCGGTAGGCGTACCATCTTTCGCCATATCACCCTTACTCAACTTAATACGCTCCACGTGAACCGTGTCTTTGTTCCAGCCAAATTTTGGGCCTTTCTGTTGTGAATGACTTACATTTAACATAAGAGAAAAATTAACTCCATTCATATCTATTTATACAAGCCTGCCGACACTTGAACTAAAGGTCGAGAGGGTTGTTTTTGCCAAAGCTTAACGGCACCAGCTTTTGGCTGAGTAGCCCCATGAACCAAGCCTGAGGGATACTGATTTGACCAAATCAGTACAGGGGCATCATGTTCAAAGTCCAATTCAGAAAAAGTGTGACTGTAGTTTTCTAAAAGAAGACGACGATATTCGTCTTTCAAACCGTACACACCTTGGCGCATTTCAGAAACATCAACACCCGTGTCTTGTTGCAACGCAACGGGATCAGCCAAAATTGGGTACCCACCTTGTTCTATAGCACAATATGGACCGTACCGAATAGAGAGTAAATGGGGCTGTTCGGGTAATTGCCAGTCTCGATGATCCCAGTGTAATTCTTTAACGGTCCACGAAAACATATTATCTAAGCCTTCCATGTATTTAGGCACCGTACTAAATTTTTCCTCACCTTCTGGCAAAACACTGAGTAATAAATTAGAAATACAACGGACAAATTTCTTTTTCTTCTTCAATTCAGGCAATGTGTTTTCAAGCACAACAAAACCGGGGTTATCTGAAGATTCACGGTCTAAAAACGGGGCCACATTGCGCACAAAACTATCCGTCGGTGTACCGTCTTTATCCATATCACCCTTACTCAGCTTAATACGTTCCACGTGAACCGTGTCTTTATTCCAGCCAAATTTTGGGCTTGGTTGGGAGTGTTTAACAGGTGAGGTTGTGACAGATGACATCAAAACAAAATAGCCCTTCTTTGGTTAATCTTGTATACCAAGCTTCGCTTTAATCGAAGCCTGCACTTGTTTAATCTGAAAAGCAGTAAAAGCCAGTTCATCTTGAGGACGGGTATAGTTTTCTTTGTATTTATCTGACGGATTCAGTAATGATTTATACGTATCAAGTTTATCATTGTGAAGACTATCAGATACCTCACGACGATTGTTCATCCACACCTGTCCACTTAAGCGTTCTCGTTTCTCAAGCAAACCATCCAACTCACGTTGCAAGGCGTCAACGTCTGCTTTCACATCATCGCTAACACCCTCATCAGCCTCCAAGGCCGTGGCAA
>CAYGPY010000363.1:0-2652 GCA_964351765.1 uncultured Vampirovibrionales bacterium | reverse complement strand
GTACTACATCCTAAAGAATTTTTATTGATGTGCGTTGCTACGGCTATTGGCTGTGGGTTGGTAGCCACTTTTATTTTTCAGCTCCATTTTATATTGGGCGGCTTAATCGGCGTCGGCTGTTACTTTGTTCCTTTTCTCTATCTTAAAGTCCGTATTATGATGCGTATCAATAAAGCAACGGCTCAATTTGCGGATGTGCTGGATTCGATGGTGAACGGATTTAAAACGGGTTATGGTTTTAGCCGAGCGGTACAAATGATTAGTGATAACTACGATGACCCTTGGGGCACCGAGTTTGGTAAAATGGGTGCTGAAATGAACTTGGGTTTAACCCAAGAAGAAGCTTTATTAAACTTAAGTAACCGTATCCCTACTACTGATGTTGACTTGTTTGTAACCGCGATGGTCATTCAAAAAGAAACCGGTGGTAATATGACCGAACTGCTTCAAACGCTCAGTAAAACTTGCCGTGACCGCTTTAAACTGTTTCAAAAAGTGGGTGCTATCTCGGCCCAAGGTAAGCTCTCAGCGGGTATCATTATTTGCGTTCCGTTCTTGATTACCGGGATGATGTTTATGTTCTTACCTGAGCATACATTGAAATTTTTCACCAATCCGATTGGTGTTGTCATCGTATCGTTGGTTAGTATTTGGATGATGATTGGTATCGGTGTACTTTGGAAAATTGTACAAATTGATGTATAAGCTGTAACGACCAAAAAGAGTTTTAAAGTTATGACCCCTATTTTAATTGCAATTTGCGCTATCGGTACCGTGGTAATGGTTATCCTCGGTATTAAGTCGAGCAAAGAAGATAACGTCATTCAAGAACGTATCAAAACCATTCACGCCAGCTCAGCTGCCAGCGCCATTGACCCTAAAAAACAGATGCGCAAAAAGCAGCTTGAAAGCTCATTTCAACAACGTGTTTTATTTCCTGTGGCCACTCAAATTTTTGAGAAATGCCAACAGGTTATCCCCTTAAGTAGTAAGTCATTGGTGAGTGCCAAGCTGATTCAGGCGGGGTATCAAAAACCGCATTACCCGCGTATTTTCTTAGGGATTCAACTTATTTTTACAGCCGTGCTGTTTGGGTTTATGCTGGTGTTCACCACACTCTTTGGTAAGTTTGGTGGCCCCACTGGCTTGATGATTTCAGGTGGCTTTGCCCTTGTTGGCTACGGTCTACCTCTCATCTGGCTCATTCAACAAGCATCCAAACGCCAAGAAAGCATTCAGAAATCCTTGGCTGATTTCCTCGACTTACTGGTTATTTGCGTTGAAGCCGGTTTGGGTTTAGATACGGCGATTAGTAAAATTGCGAATTTGAAATCCGCCAAAACATCGCACTATATGCGAGAAGAATTATTGATTTACACTAAAGATGTGGGCTTTGGTAAGCCACGTCGCCAAGCGCTGTTGGACTTAGCCCAGCGTACGGGTGTGGATGACTTAAACGCGATCATTAATGCGATTGTGCAATCCTATGATATGGGTACGGGCGTGGCCAACACACTGCGTGTTCAGTCGGATTCACTGCGTGTGAAACGCTTATCAAAAGCCGAAGAAAAGGCGAATAAAATCCCCGTTAAAATGGTACCGCCTATCTATATGTTTTTGTTCCCCATGATTTTCGTCAGTATCTTTGGCCCGATTGCCATGATTATGATGGGCGCCGTAATGCAAATCTTCAACAGCGGCGCCACCCTAGGCGGGTAAGCAAAGAAACCTTCTTGTTTAAAGCCTCTTCTGTGTCTAAACATCCTTGTGATGTAATGGACTTGGAGCACTCTTTTTGCTACATTAGTAGCTCGTTCTTACGTCTTATTCGTCGGGCTTACTAATACACTTTTTGGCACACCATGCCTCCTATTTAATAGGTTCATATTTTGACCGTTTCTTTATTATCGTCAGTTGTATCTCGGTCGGCTTCTTTGCCGATTTTATCAAACTTGCCAAAAAAGACGCGTCTGCCTCACTTTGCTGGTCAAACTCACGCCAGCAACACGGTTGATACCCAGAAAAAAGCAGCGCAACGTCGTCGGTGGAATCGATTTACAAAGCTGACGCCTGCCTTGAGTTTAGCCGGAGGGCTGATGTTGATTGGGTCTTGGTTTTTACCCGGTGCCGCCGAAACCAACAGCGTCACCTTGAATCAAGCTCAAGACGTACCCGCCCTTGTCACAGGTTTTAGCGCAGACACAACCACAGCCGTGGTTTCTAGCGAGACGGTATCAAACCGACCTTTAAGTAAGGACGAAGAATCCGTACTGGCTGACCTAAAGCAACTTTTAACCCATCTGGGATGGTCCATCATCGCGCTCTCAGCCCTAACTGACGGCATTAATGGCATCGCAGTCGGCTATAACACCAAACAGCCTTCCATTAGCTTAGCCAGCCTCGCACGGGTATTTATTAACATCCCCTTTTTAATTATTGAGCCCGGCACCATGGCGCGTGCCAGCTTCTTTGCCCTTTCGGCAATGTTTACCACGGGTTATGCCAATAAGCTGCATAACGACTACAACACGACGGGTGAAACCGAGCGAGAGTTCGATCTCAAACCACTCTTTAACAACGAAGCACTCCAAGCCATCACCGGTGATGGCTCGGCAACAAGTGCTCAACTCGCCAAAACGTGGCTAAACCAAT
>CAYGPY010000362.1:1751-2653 GCA_964351765.1 uncultured Vampirovibrionales bacterium | reverse complement strand
ACCGCTGATTCAATTGCCTATAAGATCGAAAAGGGTTCTTCTGAAAGTGCCGCTTATGACGGTAACGTCTTAAGTGGTATTGCCAGTGCACTCAGTTATCTCACTTCTAAACCTGAACCGCGCCAACCGTAAGTTTTTCATCAACCAATTGATGATACATTCCCAACAGTGTTGGGGCACTGGCTTGCCAGTTGTATTTTTGCATCACCGCCAAATGACCTTGCTCACCAAGGCTTCGACGGTAGTCGGTATTGTGGTAGAACTTTAAAATCAGATCGGCCAAGGCTTTTGCATTGCCTGATTCAAAATGCTCGCCACCCATCGAGTCACGCACGTAACGTTTCATCGGATCACATGACCCTGTGATCACGGGTTTTTTGAATAGGTTATAGAGATAAATTTTATTAGGAAACGTCGTATGCGTGTGTTCGTTTTCGAGGTGCGGGCACACACAAATATCACTGGCCGCAATATAAGTAGCAAAACCCGTTTCATCCAACCAGCCCGTAAAGGTCACCTTATCCATCAAGCCGTATTGATGCACCAGCCCCTGAAGTTTCTCAAAATACTGTTCACGCACCGCACCAGCGCCCACAAAATGGAGGTCAGGTGCCTCGTCTTTAATCAAGGCCATTGCTTCTAAAACGGTATGTACACCACGGTGATCATTGTTAATATGACCGACATAGCTGATCACAAAATAAGGTTTCAAGTGACGAATCGCCTCTTGATCGATGGGTGTATTCAAAAACTTTTCCACATCAACCGTGTTAGGTAATACCGATATTTTTGATGCCGGAATCCCTTTATCAATCAAACGGTCACGAGCTTCTTCAATCACAGTAATGACTTTATCTGCTGAGGCACAAGCTTTGTTCTCGATGGTTTCCCAACGTTTAAAT
>CAYGPY010000362.1:0-1741 GCA_964351765.1 uncultured Vampirovibrionales bacterium | reverse complement strand
ATATTATTTTTGCCCTTCAGCATTTTCATCAAGGCCGGGTAGTTTTCATGCAGATCAGCCACAAGCGGTATATTTTTTTCTTTGGTCACCCACGCCCCACTGGGCACCAAACGCAAGTCGTGCACGTGCAAAATATCGATGCCATACGCGCTTACAAAGCGACGCATCAAGACCCACCAAACCGTATCAATATAAAAGAAGTGGCGCAATATGCTTTTAATCAGCCCGCGAAGTGGCCATGTCATTCTAAAATTGAGTACCCGCACTGCAACATCAGCAGGAATCACACGATGAATATAAATGCCTTGGTAATATTCTTCAGCCGGAAGCGTGTCGTCTTTTTCACACAATAAATGCACTTCATACCCAGCCTGAACCAGTGCTGTGGCTTCACGTTCCACTCGTGCATCGGGCGGGAACGAGGCATCCAACACCATGCCCACACGTACTTTACGCTCAGCACCAAAAATCTGAGTCAGATCACTGTTTGCCTGATCGTGGCTCGACCCATGTCCGCCGGATTGATGATGTGGAAGCTCTGGACTCATAAGATTAGTTTACTCTTCTCTGGTTTACGTTGACGACAATAAATCATCATAAACAGCCTGCACTAAAGCCATCTGTTTTTCAATGGTAAACCGACTCTGAACCATCAGTCTAGCATTATCACGTATCTGTTGCAGTTGTTCACACGACACGGTCGCATCATCCTTGGTTTGATAGGCAGCAATAACCTTTTTCAACGCCTTAGCAATCGAGGCTGGTGCGCATGGTTCAAACAAGTACCCTGTCTCACCGTGATCAATAATTTCAGGAATACCACCCGAATCCGCACCCAAGCACAACACGTCATAAGTCATGGCTTCAATCAAAACGCGACCAAACGGCTCGTTTAAAGACGGCATCACCAAAACGTCAGCTTGCTGATAAAGTGACTTCAAATCATCTTGATAACCGTGCATTGTTACCTTACCTAGCAATTCAGGTTGTTCTAGCTGCGTTTTAATCTTGGCTTCATACGACGCATCCACAAACGATCCAGCCACATGCAAGTGCAACGACGCCGCATCGTCACCCAGCAAGACAATAGCTTCTAACAGATCGTGAAGACGTTTACCTTCGGACAGGCGTCCTACATAAAGTAGGTTTAGTGCTTTAGCGCCCGATGCGTTCAATTCTTTTTTAGGGTTGCTCGGTTCAAGGTCATAGTCCACCGCGTTATAAATCAGCTTATATTTATCTGGTTGACGATCTGCATCGGGAAACTGAGACAAAATTGCCTTAGAATTACAAATCACAGCATCCGACAACTGATCGATAAGCCAACGGCTAAGGTGTTTTCCAAAAACCATAAAGAGCTTTGGATTGTCACGCATAAAAAATTCACGCACATGCCACACATGAGGGATCCCGCATAATTTAGCTGCCAAAGCGCCTTCAAGCGAGACCACCGAATTCGTGTGTACGAGATCGATTGCGCCATGGTCAGAGGCTGTTTTGATCTGTTTGGCTAGATAACTGATGCGCGTTGGGGCTGAGACGATCAAACTCAGCACATCACCAATGCGTTGCAAAAAACTGCGTTTATCATGTTTCACCCATTGAAGCCGAGAATGCCGCAGAACCTGAACCTCAGCTTCTTCATTCAGCAAATCGATCGCGGGCCCTGACTTTGCCACACTCACCAACGGCAAAACCTGATCACGATCAACGTTACGTACCATAAGGATCATACTCATTT
>CAYGPY010000361.1:0-2668 GCA_964351765.1 uncultured Vampirovibrionales bacterium | reverse complement strand
GATCATAATAGTCTTGATGGGACTTATGGTTGTAAGGTCTCAAGTCAGCTATAAACGATTCTGATAGAAGCACATTTAAGCAATCGAGTTTTTTCTCCATAATCGCTTTAAAATGAGGAAGGATTCGAATTGACGATACTCGTCCCTCTGGGCCTGATGATGATACAACATCCAACGAGTCCATTGCTGCAACCGCACTAATATCATACGCTATCAGTTTTTTAAGAATCGATGGGCTGTCATTATCAATCGCATCGTAAGCCATAGTCGTGTACTTTGACGTCGCTGTTTCGTGAAGCATCAGCAAATCAACCATGGCTTCATTATCATTCTTCACAGCCGTTTCCAAAAACCGACCCGCAAATACAAAATCGCCATAGTCATTTACATAACCCGATACTTGGGCACCCGATAAAATAGCCATGCGGGCCGCATCCACATCATTATTATTAACCGCCGCAGTCAAATCTTTATTAACTTGGATTTGCTGTGCAGCACGCGGAAGCTTACGTTTAAGTCGGTTGATCAACACACCACTAAACTGAACCGTGTCTTGAGGCGAGTCAAGAACAACGCGTTGAGGAGTAGCCGTATTTTCAGGCACAGACACGGCGATGCCAGTAGGACGATCTAGAGAAAAAGAAGAAATCGTCATCTAAGTATCGCCCTCGTCATTACCCAATTCTGCATTGCGTTTTTTACTGTTTAAATTCCAGCGGCTAATCGCACTTTTAACGTCTTTTTGAATTTGCTGATTGCCCTTGGCTTTGGCAATACTGAGTGCACTGGTGTCCCCATCATAGGTTTTAGCTGTGGGATCCACGCCTTGAGCAATAAGATAATTAATCAACGGTAAATTACTTTGCTCGGCCGCTACCATTAGCAACGTTTTACCGCTCTTGCTTCGGGTGTGCAGATTACCACGGGCTTTTACCAAGGTTTGAATCAATGGCAAATTACTGTCTTGGGCCGCCCAAAACAATTGCGCATCAATCGGATTCACCTGATAATCATTTGCTTTTTCAAGCAAGGCCGATAATTTTTCTGTAAGCGGATGATCTTCGGGCAAGAAAGATTGAATATCACGGCCATCATAGGTTACTTGTGATGTGTCCGCACCATACTGAATCAACATCTCAAGCAGATCCAAACGGCCTTCTTCAACGGCTAACATCGCAGGGGTAACACCCTTGTTGTTTGGCGTATCCACATCCACTTGCTTATCAAGCAATCGAATTACCATCGCTCGATTTGTGGGTGCATCCACCGACATCGCTGATGGTGTTGATAAACCGGTTTCAAAAACACGTTCACGCTCTGGTTTAAACGCAAGGTGCAATAAGGTGTTGCCTTGTTTATCCGTATAGTCCAGCTTGGCTTTATTTTTCAGAAAGAACATCAACATCTCTTGTTGTTGATACAGCACAGCTTCCATTACCGGAGAGCGTTTTGCTTTGTTCGTCACATCTAAATACTGATAAGAAGCATTACCTGTTTGATCGAATGCATTCTTTAAGACCTCAGCAAAATCCATTCTGCCAACACGTGCAGCACGGTGCATTAATGACAGTTCATCAGTACCGCTCTTATGCAGTAAAGATAACTCATTATAAGCCAGAAGTTCACTTAAATTCTTTTTATCTTGATTGTGAATCAGGTAATCAACAGGTAATAAGCCATTATGATCGGGCGTGTTGATCATATCCATACCCACAAACTCTGATTCCAAAATATTAGCAAACACGCTTGGCATATTTTGCCATGCAGCCACATGAAGTGGGTAGTCTCCGTTTTGATCGATTGATAAAATCAAATCTTCTGGCAGATACGACGCATGGACGGTTGCCATTTCCTTACTACCCGCTAATAAAGCTGTAGCTAAAGGCGTATTACCTAAATCATCTTTTTTAGCAACACTTGCTGCAACATGCTTCTCACCATTCAAGTTAAGCCGCAATAGCGATTCAACAGCGTAAGGTTTATTCCCTTTGGTAAAAATACTCAGCAGGGTTTCGTTATTAATAACAAGGTTGGGATCAGCACCGAACTGGACTAACAATAAAACTAATTCAATATTTTTTTGAACTTCAATCGTGTTTTGCTCATTTTTCACACTATTCAATGCTTCCAGCAAAGGATAAGCAACCGATCCATCAGGCATCGACATTTGATGAGGATTAATAATCGCGTCTTTACTCAGAGCAGAACGGACGGCATCGTTGTCGCCTGTACGCACACTTTTTAAGAAATCAATTTTAACTTCATTCATGTACTCTCGGTGCGCTTGTTTCTCAGCTTCAGCCTGGGCAAGTTTCGCTTCGGTTTTAGCACGTTTACCGTCTGCTCTCTTTTCTTTCCAGTCGTTAAATCCACCAAACTGAACCGAATCAGCTTGTAAGCCAGCCAAACTAGCACCTGATCCAATGAAAGCAGGCGTCTTGATAGTGGCCGGTGATGATGTGATCACAGGTTTGGGTGGTTGGATGCTGCCCTGAACGAGCCTCATTGATATACCCCTGTTGTGGTGAGTGATTAAGCAGTTACGATTGGCTAAACACGGTTCATAAGAACCCTATTCAAGCACATACAAATTTACATCAAAAACAGATGGTTTTCCCCGTTTATTACAAAGTAAGTAAATATTTTTACAAACGAAACATAATAAGGA
>CAYGPY010000360.1:0-2678 GCA_964351765.1 uncultured Vampirovibrionales bacterium | reverse complement strand
CCTTTTTAGAGCACGCTGAAGCCAAGCGTAAAGAAGGTAAGAAGCTCGTTGTTTGCGGTGATGTGAACACAGCCCACAAACCCATTGATCTGGCTCGCCCGAAGGCCAACGAGAAAATTAGCGGCTTCTTGCCTATTGAGCGTGAGTGGATGGATAAGCTGGTTGATTATGGCTATATTGATACCTTCCGTGAATTTTGTGATGAACCGGATCAATACTCATGGTGGAACATGCGCTCAGCCGCGCGCGAGCGTAATGTCGGCTGGCGTATTGATTATTTCTTTGTCACAGAGGATTTAAAAGCCAATCTTAAAGGCGCCGATATTCATCAAGGTGTGATGGGCTCTGATCATTGCCCTGTCTCAGTAAAGATGACGTTTTAAGCTGAGTACTTAGTTAGATGTTTATGGTTTAATAACACTGTATTAATCGAAGAGGTATGAATGATGCACGTATCACCAAACACACCTGTGGCTCAACCTAATTTTGGGCGTTTAAATGCGGATGAAACCAAAGAACTGAAGCAGATTATTGCTGAACAATCCAAATGGGGCAATGAAGCCGCTGGCGCTCTAAACACCGATGTGTCATTTGTGACAAAAGCACCTAAAAACCCAATGAGCCCTTTAAAACGGTTGATGTGGGCTCCTTTTGTATTATTAGACGGTGCTAAATTGCTACTAAACCGCAAGGAATTAAGCCAAGAAGGATCGTTCTGGGCACAATGGATTAAAGTGGCTCGTCCTGAAGATAGAGCGGAACTCGCAAAAGGCACCCCTTCTGAGAATCTTGATATCTTGACCACCCAAGACAGTGTTATTTTACTGCACCGTGGTACGGAAGCCTAAAAAAATAGTTTAAGTATTAAAAAAAGAGTCTCAAGACATTGAGACTCTTTTTTTGTTTGAAATCATTTAAGCTTAACTAGTTTTGATAGGTCAACAAATCCTGTACGGTTTTAATGGTTGTGTTGTCTTTGTTGAGGCGTTGAATGATGCTGAATAGAATACCTGCTGACATGCGTACATCGGCTTCAGCACGGTGAGGATTCGGGTTGCTAACACCACAGGTAGTTGCCACTACAATGCCTTCGTAACTCGGCAAGCCTGGAACGGCTTTTTGCGCGAGACGCTTAGTGCAGAATGATTTCTGCATCGTGAAGCGGTTTTCATAAACGGATAAACCGGTTTCTTCTAGCTTTGACTTTAAAAAGCCGATATCAAAGCTCACGTTGTGCCCCACAATAATGGGTGAGGGCCCCACAAAGGCACAAAGTTCACCCAGCACCATCACAAGGGCGGGCGAGTCTTTTACCATATCTTGGGAAATCCCTGTAATTAACTCGGACTCTTCAGTCACGGTTTCAGTTGGACGAACCAACGTCGAGTATTTTCCAATCTCATGCCCATTGCGATATTGAATGGCCGTTATTTCGGTGATGGCATTTTTGCGTGAGTTTAATCCGGTGGTTTCCAGATCAATCACAGTAAAAATAGCATCTTGCAACGGTGTGTCTAAGGCAACGCCTTCAGCACTTTCGGCTAAAACGGTGTTGCCATCTTGTTCTTCAACGGCGTTTTGATCAGCCGCAATACCAAAGAGAGATGTTTGCATGAAATTCAAGTGTCCTTATTTATTGAATTTAGGGTAAATCAAATCTGAAATAAACGAATAATGTAATGAAAAAGTGTGTTAATGCTATGCAATGGATACTGCTAATAGCGAGCGCATTCCCCCTCTCAGGTGGAGATATCGGATCGGGCTTGGTGGCGCTGTCCGTCTTTTTTAACTCTAACCATTCAACTTAATTTTTAACTCTAAAGTATAAAGCGTCACTTAAAAGCATTATTTCAGCGCGTCTAAATGATTATCATTTAGACGCGCTGATGATAGCTAGGCGATTTGGTGATCCAAGCCACTTTCCATATCAACAATGCGAATGTCACCTCGAACAGCACCTTCAAGAAGATCCTGCCAGAAGTCTAAATCATCGGGGCTCACATTATTAATAATGGTTTCGCTCGATGGGTTTTGGATGACAATTTTAAGCATAAACTCTAACTCTCTATTCTCTCGATGTAACCCAGTCTACCAATATCGTAACCCTATGTTTTAGTTCGAATGGTTTTTTGTGGTGTTTTATAAGTGGTGATAGACACTTACTATTTTACCGTATATCACTCAAAAGGTTTTGATTCTTTTTGATTTGGTGTGCGATGTGAAAAATAAAATTCAGAACAAAACAACATTGTGGTGCATTAAAGCAACACAAAATAAGCCGTCTGCTAAGCCTTATTCCTCATATCTACCAAACCCTGGTAAAACTGGTTTACGGAGTCCGTCTTTTTTACGAATCAAATGGCTGGACTGAGTATTTGACTATCTAATAAAAAAGCGTCTCAGTGATTTTTATTTTGACTGCCTTCGTTTGGAAACAAATTTATCTAATGTATTCTTTCTCCAACCGATTCAGTCATGACATCATACATGAATCATATAAAATAGTGATCTGTAGTAGACGAGCTTGTTTACCATTGTTTACAGCTACAAAGTTAAAACTTTCCAAAACACCCATTTTTATTGAGTTTTTAATTTTAAAAAACAACATGTTTTGTAAACCTGTTGTGACCATGCTTTGCCATGATTTAATATTTTTGTCCTTAATCGCTGAACAGAGT
>CAYGPY010000359.1:0-2698 GCA_964351765.1 uncultured Vampirovibrionales bacterium | reverse complement strand
AATCATTCCCAAGCTGCTTTCAAAGCTAAACGTTAAAAAATGTGCTGATACCGGTACGTTTAAATTTTGAAACATAAACACTAAGATTAAAATAAATACAAATGCCGATAGCATCATCAATAGCCCTCATCGCGTTGGTGGAACTGGTTTTGAATTACAATACGCTATAACACTCACTTCATCATAAAATGACTTGGCAAGCAGGGGAAGGTTTAGATCCCAGAATAGTGATGTTGGAGTTGCTGCCAACATGTGGCCATATCCTCGTTTAAAGGAATTTCAAACGACATAGGTTCCTCCGATTTTGGATGGGTGAAGGCAATGCGCGTGGCCTGTAAAAGTTGGCCTTGTGTTTTAAAGCCCTGAACATGTTGTTTTAATGCGTTCTCAATACCTTTGCCGTACATGGTGTCGCCAATCACAGGGTGTCCTAAATGGCTGAGGTGCAGTCGGATTTGATGCGTTCGGCCGGTTTCTAAATTAAGCTGGACCAACGAAATTTTATCACTGGCAGACGAAATTACTTCCCAGTGGGTTGTGGCATGACGCGCGGTACTGGTTTTTTCGGAGCCGGTGACAATACGCATTTTATCTCGCTGAACCGGATGACGTTTTACGTAGGTGGTGATGGTGCCACTGGTTTGTTTTGGAATCCCTTGGACAAGGGCTTGGTAGGTGCGCTTTAGACTGCGTTCTTTTAATTGCTCAGACAGATGTTGGTGTGCCTGATCGTGTTTAGCCACCATAATTAAGCCTGAGGTGTCTCTGTCTAACCGGTGCACAATGCCAGGGCGCTCAATACCATTGATGCCTGAGAGTGAGTTTCCACAGTGATGCAGTAGGGCATTAACGAGTGTGCCTGTTTGTACTTTGCCGTTGGGATGGGTCAGCATATCACGGGGTTTGTTGATGACAAGGAGATGCTCGTCTTCAAAAACAATGTCAAGTGGAATATCTTCAGCAAGCAGATCAAGAGGCTGGGTTTCTGGAATGTTAAACGTACCGGTTTGGTTTGCTTTTAATGTGGCCGATGCTTTTAAAGTGGGCTTGCCATCAATCAGAACACAGCCTTGAGTAATGAGTTGCTTTAAGCGCTCTCTGGAAAAGGTAAGTTCAGAATGATGGGTTTGAAGCCACGTGTTTAGAAATTTATCCAGCCGCGTGCCGTGCTCCTCTTCACTAACCTGAAAGGTTAGGGTGTCGGCGGTTTGATTATCTAGGGGTAAGGGCATCAGAAAAACTCGGTTTGGTTTGGTAATAATAAAGTTAGGCAAAGGGCAGGCGTTGGTAGCGCAAGTAACGATAGACGAGAAGCGTAATGCCGCAAAAGATAAAGGTGTCGGCTAAGTTAAATACAGGGTAATTAATAAAAATAAAGTCCAGATAATCCACCACGCGCCCTTCAGCAATGCGATCGTAAATATTCCCTAGCGCACCACCTATAATAAGTCCAAAGGCCAGTGTCTCAGCCTTGTCGAGTATTGTAAATTTGTAGACAATTAACAACAGTCCTAAAAATAGTATTAGATTTACACCCAGCAGCCATTCGGGATGATCTTTAAATAAGCTAAAAGCAGCACCTGTGTTGTAGACAAAGGTAATGTGAAAGACATCAGGAATCACTGTGATCGATTCCCCGGGTGTCATGGCATGCTGAATTTTACTTTTGACCAAGCGGTCGAGAATAAAACTCAGTACTGCAATCACCGTAAACCAGAGCTTCAATCCAGATGTCTCCGTTCTGTTTATCAAGCACGTTTGTTACTAGCGTTTTGGTGCGGCTTGAATGGTGCTTTCATCGTCTTCGTCCAACGGATCTTCGTTTAAATCTACTTTACCACTGGCAGAACGCTTGATGATGCGAGGTGTGGTGGTTGGGTTGTGATAGGTGGTTTTAGGAATGACATTGACGCGTTTAACAATGGTTGCAATACCATTAAGAGCAATAGAAGGACGCTCTTGGTCGTGACGAATTTGAGTCAGGCCAATGGTCGCGGTTACAATCTCATTGTTGTTGGTTTTATTGGCGTAGAAAATACGTTCAAGGGATTCTTTATCATTGGAGAGTGAACGAAAACGATCACGCGGTTTTTCTTGCGGGTAAACCAACGGCTCTTGAGTAATGGTTGCAATGGCCAGTGTATCGGTAGGCACATTTACGTTAATTTCAGCTGAATAGGATTCACCGGCAAAGACTTGTTCTGGCGTGGATAAGTCGATATCGAGCTCGCCTAATTCACCGTATTGAATTTTTGCCATCTCATAGAGCGTGTAGTCGCTCATTATTTCCCATGTTTTACCCATACGGTGAAGGTATAGCAAACCGCGAGAGCGACTGATTAAGGTGCCGGGTTTATCGTGGATAACAGGGTCGTTTTTGGTGGTAGCTCTGGCGGTGTCTACGCTCTCAACGGTCGCCCAATCACCATTAATCCTAATTTCCATGGTTTTGGTTTGGTATTTAATATCAGGGAAGGTAGCCCATGTCTCTTCAATCAGCTTTTGAATGTTACCCAAGGTGAGGTTATCACCACTGACAAAACGAGCTGAATAGTGAGCGAGTACTTTTTCTAAATCATGGTTGTTGGATGCGGTCATCAATTCAGTAACGGTTTTACGGATGCTGGCCACATCGGCCGAAGTAGCTTTGGTGCCGACCACGTGAATGCCATCCACAGTATGCACATCGGTAATGGAC
>CAYGPY010000358.1:0-2746 GCA_964351765.1 uncultured Vampirovibrionales bacterium | reverse complement strand
AATCTTACCAGGCCAACCCAATCCCGGTGCGGTAAAAACCGAAACCTCGCTTGCCTCCCAAGAGTGGCAAATGACGCACGACCCTGCTTGGACCGACACCGATGGTGGCCTGCCTGCCGAGCGCGTGGTTCCTAAAGTCGAGTCTCCTGAGGATAGAGATTGGGCCGCTACGGGCGCAATGACCGACGAAGAAAAAATGATTCAGGTGTCCGAATACGCCGTGGGTTCGCTCGAGTTTTTAAACTTCAATGAAATCAGAAAAGAAGTGAATAACGATGGGGCTGTTGATAAATTCAGGCAATCCATTGTTCAAGAAATTCAAGAATTCATTCAACAAGAACAAGGACTGGTTTTCTCGGTTAATAACAACATTTTGTTTTTCTCTTTTCCAGAGGCCACGTCGCCCATTGCCTCCATTCAAGAGGCCATTCGTTGTGGGCTTACCATCATTAACCAAGAGCATAAGTTAAAGAAAACAGCCGTGCGCATGCGCATTGGCCTCGATCTAGAAAAGCGCAACAAAAAGAACCCTATTATCTCAACCACGGAGCGTACCGTGGCACGATCGCAGATGCTTGTGGTGAGCCCGCGCATCTTTGACATTATTGGTGATAAATACTTTTTTGAACCCATTGGTCCGATGCCCATTGGTGACAAACAAATGTTATTTTATAGTGTGTTGCCCGAAAATGCACCTGACGTATCGCCTGAAGCGATGGCTAATGCCGTCAAGCTAGACAAACCCAACATCACTATTTCAGACGAACCTCCTAAATCAGCCATTCGTAGCAACCCCGCTATTACCGAAGCGCTCAAAAAGTCGTCGCTCGATATGATGCCACAAAACGTGCCGATACCCGTTGCCACTAATGAGGATACTGATCCAAATTCAGCATCTTCAGTTGATCTAGAATTAATGACCTCAATTGCCACTGAAAACTTGGCTGCCTCGCAGGTTCAAGATAATGCCGACAACAATAACGATCAAGAGTTAAGCGGCTGGGCACCCACAGGAACCGTACCTGAGCCTCAGCCTTCAGACAATGAGGCGTTGAATGCCATTTTATCTTCGGCACCGTCATCTTCAGGTTGGAATGCTCCTCCAACGGATACCACGCCGACTGAACCGATTGAAACAATCTCAGCCCCAAATCCGGTGATGGAAACACCGCTTGATACGCCACTCAACATTACCGACGACACACTGGCCTCGGCCTCGCAATGGGGAACAGAACCCGACTCAGCGCCAAGTGTATTTCCTGAGCAAGAACTCCCACCAAACTGGGATACGCCAGACACGTCCTCAGTAGCAAACCTTGATGCCACTGCGGTTACGCCTGAAGCCGAAATTGAACCAGAGACATCCTCTTGGGATGATACCGTGCCAGCGATGAACCCGGACATCAATACGGGCTTTGATAATGACAACACGTCTGATTACAGCGATTGGGATAATTCAGCAACGCCAACTAACTCAGACTCACCAACAGACGCCGATACCGGTGCCACCTTTGATGCCAGTCAATCCATTAACGTTGCCACACCCTCAAACGAACCATCAGAAGCCACCTCCAACGTTGTCTTGCCTTCGTCTGAAAAACTCAACGCTCTGTGGAAGCGCGATGCTTACCTTCTGCAGAGCAACACACGCACACCCAATGTCTCCTACCAAGACGCGGTGAATGCGGTAGGCCAACACTTTCGTGATGCCATGCAACTCGACCCAAGTGGCGAGAGCAATGTTCTTTCACGCAAAGGATCGTTTTGCTTTTTAGCAGGCTTGCCCGGCATTGGCAAAAGCAACATTCTACATATGGCTCGTGAGCAAAGTGATCCTCAAGGTGAACAAGCGCTTTGGTTTTGGTCCGATTTAATTCCAATTCCTGATAGTGCTGAAATCCCACTGTCTCTATGGGCTCGTTTTTTCCAAAATGCGCTAGGGCTCATTAATGAAGGACACCCTCGTGATTACACTGACTCGCAACTCAAAACATTTTTAACCAATGCCTACGGCGATGTGATTCCAGAAGAAACGTACACGCTATTGGGTTATTTGTTAGGCTCAAAAAATCCAGAGCCCATTGACATTGACGCGCCCGATCGCAACAACCGTTTAAGTGAGTGTCTATTCCACTTCTTTACACATTTAGCAAAAACCAAGCCTGTTGTCTTAGTGATTGATGACTTTAATCATGCTGACCCAGCATCACTAGAAATTTTATCGCACCTTGTTCAAAACGGTTTTTGCAACCACAACATTAGTATTGTTACGAGTCTCACCTCTGACATTGAACCCACCGGCAAGCTGGAAGAAGCCCTTAAGAAAACGGTTTCAAAAACTTGGGTGATTAAGCCACTCTCGGCTGAAGAACAAAATTTATTTTTAAGCAGTGGCCCCTTGGGCGACAATATTAATTTACTCCCACCTGATTTTCTGACCGATCTGCATTCATTGTCAGGCGGTTCCCCACTGTATTTAGAAGAGGCACTTCGTTTACTCCATCTTCAAGAACTGATTGATGTGGATAAAAATGGAAAATTTATACCTTCCTCAAACAGTAGTGACATGATGAATGTGGTGTTACCAGCCAGTGTTGATGACTTGATTGCCGAACGCTTAAATTTTGTTCCTGAAGATGCTCGGTATGTCCTTAATGCCGCTAGTGTTTTAGGGTTTGTCTTCCCAATTACCGTACTTCAACAGTTGTGCCAAATGAATGATACGGATTTCCAAGCAGCTCTAAGC
>CAYGPY010000357.1:0-2778 GCA_964351765.1 uncultured Vampirovibrionales bacterium | reverse complement strand
TGTGATATGATCATTTCCTCTAGTTCGATCTTGATCAACTTTCGGGGGGCAGTCACACCCTTTTTAAGAAAAGGTAGGATTCTGCAGCTAGAACCGCTCCACCAACGGTAGCTCTAGTAAAAACGACTTTACCACTTAGGCTCTGAGGCTGTACACCCTGCATAATAAACTCCTTGCTTACAATTTCAACAACTCATAATGGTTTTTTGGAACACCTTCTAAATTACAATTAGAAGCACCCGTGCCACCAATAATCAATACTTCACCTTCTGTCAACAAAAATGCTTCATGGTTTTTTCGTGCGGAAGGAAGGTAACCTGCTTTAACAAATATTTTTTTCTGGGAATCAAAAATCTCGATACCATAAGGATAGCTAGAGCAACCCCAAGCCGTAAAAAATAATAGCCTTTCGAAAGAAATTAGCGGGACATTAACCTCTCCACCCGTCAAAAGTATTTTCTCATTATCTAATCTTGTAATTGTATCGTGAGAATTATAGTTCGCCGCTTTTACACTACTAAGCTCATTAGTTTTAGAATCATATAAAAGAGAGGTCCCATCGGCCAAAACAATCAACACAACGTCTTGATTAGCTACTACAATATTGGTTTTAGACATGACAGAAGATTGAGTTTCATCTTGGAAAACAATCCTTTTTTTAGTTAAATCAAAAACTTTAAAGTGAAAATATTTTTCGTACTTAGTATCTAAATTAACCTCTTTAATTTCATCAAAACCCATCAAAAGCTTCGTTTCATTAATTTTCAACAGCTTAACGAAAGAATTAAACGACTGATCAAACGAACTAACCCTCTCATACGTACCTGACATTAAGTCGTAGTACCCTAAAACTATAGAGCGCGTTGCATTCAGACCTTCAGATTTACTTGAAGTTAGAATATAAACTTTATCTGAGTCAACAAGTACCATATCCAACACAATGTCATCAAGAGGTATCGGCACTTGTAAAGGCACCGTACTATCTTCTGTTGAATCATATATATAAAACTGCTTGTCGCTCGAATAGAGGAAAACCCTATCCTTACTTATTAAAAGTGATTTCAAAGGGAACAGTTCAAGCGTAGTATTCTTTGTAGTCCGGTCATAAACATTAAACACTTTTAGCAAAGTCTTTGTAATGACTATATAATCTCCTGTTAAATTAACAGGAATAGCCTTAATAACACTAGACTCTAGACCAGCAATATTTCCTGAAGAAAACAGATGACTCTCAGGAGAATCAGAGGAAGGATTGTAACGTGAGCAAGCAGAGCTAGATAACATAACAAGCATAAGAAATATGCAGTATATTTTATTAAAAGCAGTAGTCATAAAATGAAAATAAAACACGAACCCAGTGAAATAAGGAATGAATTTTCCCCCAGTTCAAAATAATTTTTTTCGTATTTAATCAATCCCTCTATCCCAAAAACACTTAACAATGTTAACAAGAAAACTAAAAAAGTCAATTAAATTAATAGCCATAGTACTTTTGTACCATTATACGCTTGCCCCTCTAAGCTGATCCAGTGCAGGCTTTTCAGTATTATCTGAATTACCCAAATAGAACTTAGCCAATTTAGGCAGACATACTTTTTTAGCATAATTATCAATAATGAGCTGTCGAGCTTCTTCGCCTAAATGTTGCTTCTCTTCTGCTGGCGCATCCAACATGCTCAGAAGCTGCTCAGCCATCTGATTCACATCATAGGGTGGCATTAGGTGACCATTAACCCCCTCTTGCAGTATAAATTTTTAATCTGTAAATTCTTTTACTAAAACTCGATATAAAATATACGCTACCATCCATCTGGACTAAGCCTGATCTGAAAGAAGGAAATCTAACGGTATTAATTGACAACCCTTCTACAACCAAATTAAATAAACAAACCTCTGCGAAACATCCGCTTTTAAGTTTTGGTTTTTTAACTAATAGAGGAATCCGCTCAGCATCAATAATAACGTGGCTATACAATGTCAAATCCATGTCAGTTAAGGAGCCGGTCCCTTGAAAATCAGGAGCAACATACCAGGGAACATCATACACTTTTGTTTCAGATGATTTCAGATCAATTAGTGTAAATTTTTTCTTCTCAGAAGTAAGGCTTTTAGCTCTATCTATAAGTAAGACTTCATTATTATCTAATGCAAATGCCTCGACCTTAATACCTTTTTCCTTAAAACTAGTTTTAGGTAATGTTAGCCCAGCCAAGGCACTATATTTTTCTTCTTCAATATTTAAGGCCTCAACGATCGAAAATTCATTATTGACATCACCCCCAAGTAAGAGGATCTGGTTGCTTTTCCATTTTATTGCAATATGGTCATATCTGGGATAAGAATGAAAATCCAATTCGTGAAAAGATTGAGTTCGGGTTTCATAAATTTCAACCGAAGACATCGGCTGGCCTTCCTTATCAACCCCTCCTACTAATAAAACATTTCCATCCTCTAATAATGTAGCAGTATGCCGTGTCCTATATTTTTCAGAAGGATTTAATATCGTAGTAATATTTTTTTTAACATCATACAACATCGAAAAAGGTTTTCTTGGCATCTTAGTATAGCTACAAAACGGATGCCCAGCGCCTGAAACAAAAACATTGCCATTGTGCAAACGAGTAAGCGTAAAGTCGGCGTGCAAATTGACCGGAATGTCTAAAGAATGAATGGAATTACCTTTATTGACATCAAATACTTCTAGAGTTAAAGAGAATTTATCGTTAGAATATTTGTGGCCGGCAATCAATAACTTATCGGAATCGAGTGGTATAGACT
>CAYGPY010000356.1:0-2801 GCA_964351765.1 uncultured Vampirovibrionales bacterium | reverse complement strand
CCTGTGGTGCGGCCACTGCTTGATACTCCTCGTCAGGCCTTACAGGATTATCTGAAAACCCATCAGCTTGACGCCTTTGACGACCCAAGTAATTTAGATTTAAAAAACACCCGCAATTTGATTCGTCACAAAGTATTGCCCGGTCTTATTGAAGATTTTCCGCATGCCAAAAACGCGTTGTTTAAATTAGGACTTCTATCTGAAAGCGAAAGTCATCTGATTGAAGACCACGTGGATCCACTATGGGAAAAAATTCATTTAACGGATGCATACGGCCCTTATCTTGATGCGACCCAACTCTCACAACTCGTGGATCCGTATCAACGCCGCATCATTAAACGCTTCTTTCTGGCCAATGATATTTCGGTTGATTTTAACGCCATTGAAGAAACCATGGCCTTTGTTCAAGGGGAATACCGCCACGATATCTCAACAGCACTAAAGTCCCTTGAGCAAAATAACAGCAGTAAACATAGCCTTGGTGATGATGAATCTCAAAAGCCAACACATCGTTTTTTATCAATTTACAAAGGCCAAATCCGTATTATCGAACAAAAAGACACACCACCAGCCCAAGCCGTTGCCTTAAACGTGCCGGGCTATACCTACAATCCTGACTTGGATGTGACCTGTATTATTCGTCCCCTTAAGAAAAAAGAACGACGCTTCTATCGTGATTCATGGCTTAAAAAACGCACATCCGAACATGAGCAACTGGTGACGCTCTCGGATTTTCTGCCTAAAGAAAAAACCGAGCCTCAACCCCCTGAAGGGCATGACCCGTCACAGCCTTGGTACCCCATCAATGATGAGGTGGAAACACCCACATTGTGGTTGCGTTCTCGCCGTGCTCAAGATCGATTTCAACCCTTGGGTATGGGCTGGTCGATGCGCCTAAAAAAGTTTTTCATCAACCAAGGCATCCCTCGTTTTGAACGCGATAGCATTCCTGTGATTGCATGTGACAGCACAATTTTATGGGTCAGTGGTCAACAAATTAGCGATGTAATCAAAGTTGATAAAACACCCACCCACTGGATTTCAATTCAGTCAGGTGAAGTACATCCGCCCGAAGACGAAACCGATGATGATGACGATACCGATGAAACATCAAACGCCACTATTGCCTCCATGGATGACAAAGAGACCAAAGCCTCTGCTCTTGATACCCCATTAGAGGACAATGATGTTGACGATAACGATGATGTCGACTTGATGGACAGCGACGACGAATCGGAGTCAGAGAATGATACTGATGAGCGGCATGATACTGCCGACGATCATGAAGATGATAAAGAAGTACAACGCCTTCATTCATCCAGTCCGTTTATGGAATAATAAAGCCTTTCTTATTTCAACGCCTTTTTCAATCTGCTAGGAGACCAGACCGTGACCACTAAAAATTCAGCGCAATCCACCTACCAACATTTGCTTGAACACGTGGATGTCCGTTTCAGTGAAGAGCAGTTACAACAACGTGTTAAAGAGTTGGCCGAAACCGTTAATACCGAATTTGCCAATTCCAATAAGCTCATCATTATTGGTGTACTCAAGGGCTCTGTCTTATTTTTGGCCGATTTAATGCGTCACATTACCATTCCGTGCCAGATTGAATTTGTTCGCTTATCCAGCTATGGCAACAGTACCAGCTCCTCAGGCACGGTAAAGCCCGTTGATCTCACGCTTCCGAAACTTGAAGGTGAAGATGTTCTGATTGTTGAAGACATTGTAGACACGGGTTTAACAATGAAGTTTTTCAGAAAATACCTCACCAGCCTTCACGAAATTCGCACGCTAAAATTGATGACCCTGCTTGATAAACCTGAAGCCCGCACTGAAAACGTGTATGTGGATTACATTGGATTTGAAGTGGGCAACGAATTTTTGATTGGCTATGGCTTGGATTACGCAGGGTACTACCGCAACCTTCCTTTTATCGGTGTGCTTAAAGATCCCAACTTAAAGCCTCCTGAATAATTTTTTAGTGCGACTATTTCAATGTCCAACGTACCCCCATTTATTACCGCTATGATTATTCCCACTGGTGTTGGGGCGTCGATAGGTGGCTTTGGCGGAGATGCCAGCCCACAGATGAATGCCATTGCTGAGGTGAGTGATCTATTCATCACGCACCCCAATGTGGCCAATGCCGCTGTTTTTAATAACCTGCCCAGTAATGGCATGTATGTTGAAGGGTTTGCACTCGATCACTTCCTATCGGGCGCTTGGTCTTTGTCTCTCAAGCCTCAAAAAAACAAACCCAACACTGTTGGCGTAGTGATGGATAGTGGCATGGAAGCCGACATGAAGACACTCCATCTGAATGTGCTCAATGCAGTACGCACGGTCTATGGTATTCCGATATTGAAGCCTATCTGGACTGAGAGTCCCATCGAAATTGACTTGGTCACACTCGATAATGGGGCATCAAGTGGTGAAATTAAGAACCCGCAATGCTTGTTAGATGCCTGCAAAAAAAGTATCGATGCCGGAGCGGATGTTATTGCATTGGGAATGAGCATTCCTGAAGCCGATGCAGCCAGCGAGCTTGCATACCAGCAACACGGCGGTGTGGATCCCATTGGGGGCGTCGAAGCCTTACTCTCACACTTGGTGGTATCAATATTTAAGATACCGTGCGCCAACGCGCCAGTGTTTAGTAAAGAGCAAGCCGAACCCGCCTTCGATCGATTAGTGGATCCGCGCACCGCCGCCGAGTTTATTGCCCCCACCTTTATGCCTTGTGTGCTGCAAGGACTCGCCCATGCGCCAAGCTATAGCAACACCGCCCTCTCTAAAAC
>CAYGPY010000355.1:0-2824 GCA_964351765.1 uncultured Vampirovibrionales bacterium | reverse complement strand
ACGTTGGCGTGCTTCTTCCAGTATTTTTTTGTGCTGGCGCGCCTGATTTTGAACATCTAGTCTGTGCTCAGCCCGTTTCAATGCGGTAGATACGGCGTTTAAACCCACAAAAACAAACGTGAACAGGACACCCAGAACGGCTTGAATAATAGGCAATGTTTGTTCGCCAAATTCAATTTCACCCGTCATCGACCAATAATGACCCAATATATCAATACCTGGAATGGGTTCCAACATCATCGAAAGTGTTTGATTCAAAGGCGCAAAGAGCGCGTCTAAAAACTTATCAACCGGAGGGGCTAACTGATTAATGGTAGTAGCCTTAGCCAACCAATGCAAAATGGCAATGGGCGACAACGTTGCAAAAATCGTCGCCAATACGTCTAGAATGTTATAAAAAAATCGAAACACGTGCCTGCTTTTCGCCTCAAACCCAAACTACTATCCTTCCATTGTAAGAGCGGACGGATAAATGAACAAGAGACCCAAGCAAACCTCCATATAACAGAGGATAGCTTCAGTAAATCATCTTACTTGCTAAATTAGCTCAAGAGGCTCTCATAGCCATCAGCACGGTTGTGCGTTTTTAAGATGTTGTAACTCGTATCACGCTGAGCCGCATCAAAGCCCATCTTGTGAATCACCTTGACCATCTCGGCAACGGTTTTACGTGTTGGGCTAATGCCGGCCTGAGTCACCACGTTCTCTTCAAGCAATAACCCACCCATATCATCAGCACCAAAGGCCAACGAGGTTTGACCCAACTTTAAACCCTGAGTAATCCAGCTACTACCAATATGCGGCACGTTATCAAGAATAATACGAGCCAACGCACTCACACGCAGGTACTCAACGCCCGTTGCGGCTGGGTTAGGTAATTTTTCTAGCTTGGTGTTCGCTTTTTGAAGCGTCCACGGAATAAAGCTTTTAAAGCCACCGGTTTTATCTTGCAGGTCACGAATACGAAGCAAGTGATCAACAATATGCCAATCTTCTTCCATCATCCCAAACATCATGGTAGAACTCGTTCTTAAACCCAAGCCATGTGCTTCTTCCATCACTTTAAGCCAGCCATAGGTGTTTACTTTTTTGCGGCTTACTTTCTTGCGAATATCATCGTGCAGAATCTCAGCACCCGCACCCGGAATAGAAGAGATGCCCGCTTCAATCAACTGCTCAAGCACCCACTTCAAAGGCTTTTCGGTCAAGATTGTCATGTACTCGATCTCTGTTGGGGAGAACGAATGAATCGTTAAATCAGGAAAGTCACGACGCAATTGGCGCACGATGTCTAAGTAATACTCAAACGGCAGGTCAGGATTCACACCACCTTGAAGCAACAACTGGGTACCACCGGCATCCACCAGTTCTTGCGTTTTTTCTTTAATCTGAAAATAATTCAGTGTGTAGGCATCATCCTCACCCTCATGACGATAAAACGCGCAAAACAAACAATCCACGTTGCACACATTGGTGTAGTTCACGTTACGGTCAATCACAAAGGTAACGGGTCTGTCTGTACCGTGGAAGTGTTCTTTCACCTCATTGGCCATAATCCCAAGCTCATAAAGATCCGCCTCACGAAAGAGACGCAGGGCTTCAGCCTCATCAACACGTTTATTAAACGGCGTGATGGTTTTCCCGTCTGGCGTTTGAATAACAGAGGAAGGGGTGGTCTTAACAGCGGTTTCGGCAATTGTCGTCATGGTTTGGGTTTGTTTCCTGTAGTATTAAATACAGCTAAACTATACCAAAAACAGAAACACACCTCACCCCAAATCAAGCGATCGTAAGCCTATCCATGGTACTCACCTCCTCAAAACATAATACAGACACCATACCAGCCGCCGAGCGCCGGTTATATCAAGCTGCCACACCTCATCCTGATGCCGTACAATTGGGGTTGGTTTACCCTGCCCCTTACAATATTGGCATGTCTTCACTCGGGTTTATGGCGCTGTACAAAATTTTAGACACCAACCCCGATGTTGCCACTCAGCGCATTTTCAGTAATGACTACCACCATACTGACATACGCAATCAAGAGTTACTAGGTTATAGCTTCAGCTTTGAGATTGATATACTTGAAATCCTCAATAGCTTTAAGGCGATGAGTATCCCCCTCTTTGCAAGCGACCGGAGCAATGAGCCCCTTGTGTTTGCCGGTGGCCCGACAGTAATGACGAACCCCGAACCCTTTGCCGATTTCTTCGATTTCTTTGTGATTGGCGAAGGCGAAGAAGTATTGAGTGAGCTGGCTGAAGCGATGAAAGCCTGCCGCAGTATTGCCAAGCGTGAGGACAAACTCCATTACCTCGCCAAAACAGTGCAAGGCGTGTATGTTCCTAGTTTGTTTGAAATTCGCTATGATGACAGCTCTGGTGAAGTCGCTTCAATTACACCTTTAAAGGATGATATTCCTGCCATCATTGAAAAGCGACGCATTAACGACCTCGATGATTTTGTAAACGCAAGTCCGATTCTGACTGATGACACCGTTTTTGGGAACACCTTTTTGGTTGAAGTGATGCGTGGGTGTGCTCACCGATGCCGCTTTTGCTTGGCTAGCTACAGTGTATTGCCAGCACGTGGGCCGAGCATTTCTCCTTTAATGGACAAAATTGAATTTGGCCTGCAACACACCAACAAGATTGGTTTGCTCGGCGCACTGATCTCCAATCATCCTGATTTTTCACAACTCTGTGAGTTTTTAAACAGTAAAGACGGTATTACCGTGTCTTCAGCATCTTTGCGAGCCGACACGCTAACGCCATTGATTGCCGAGACCATTAAATAAGGCGGGCAGCGTCAAATTACCATTGCC
>CAYGPY010000354.1:0-2825 GCA_964351765.1 uncultured Vampirovibrionales bacterium | reverse complement strand
AGAAGAAGCCAATCCCTTACTCGTTACCCCAGACAGCCCCACTCAGCGCGTGGGCAGAACCGGTGTGATTACACACGTTGCTATTATGACACCCGTGCATCTTTCAGGCAGTACTGTGCAACGTGCTAGCTTGCATAACTACGAAGAACTCGCAAAAAAAGACGTGCGTATTGGCGACACGGTGCGTTTACATAAAGCCGCTGAAATTATTCCCGAAGTACTAAGTGTGGTACTTGAAAAGCGTCCTGCTTCAGCCAATACAGCAATCCAGCCTCCTAAAACGTGTCCTGAATGTGACACGCCTGCCATTCAACCTGAAGGCGAAGTGGCGCATCGATGCCCGAATAAAACCGGATGCCCTGCCCAAGTCCAAGGTAAGTTAGAGCACTGGGTAAGTAAAGGCGCATTGGATATGGACGGTGTGGGACCAGCCTTGATCGAGCAACTCATTGAAAAACAACTGCTCGAAACACCCGCTGATTTATACACACTGAGTATCGAACAATTTTTATCACTAGAGCGGATGGCTGAAAAATCAGCAGAGAATGCATTTAACGCCATTCAGGCTAGTAAAACTCAGGATTTATACCGCCTGATTAATGCCTTTGGTATCCGGTTTGTAGGGACTGAAACCGCTATTTTACTGGCCGAAAACTTTGGCGGCATTGAGGCCTTATCGCAAGCTACGACAGAATCACTGGAAGCCATTGACGGGATTGGGTCCAAGGTAGCCGAAAGTATTGTTGAATTTTTTGGCAACAAAACCAATCAAACGTTACTTAAAAAACTCGCTGAAGCCGGAGTCCAACTGAGCGATCCCAATTTTTCTGTAAACAAAGGTAACAACCCGGACGCCTCTAACACAAAACACTCTGGAGAGACGTTTGTGTTGACAGGAACACTACCCACATTGAGTCGTCATGAGGCTCAGGCGATGATTCGCCAAGCCGGTGGTAAGGTTTCTAGCTCCGTCAGTAAAAAAACCCACTACGTGGTTGCTGGTGAAAGCGCCGGATCAAAATACTCGAAAGCCGAAGCCTTAGGTGTTACAATATTAACCGAAGATCAATTTCGCCAGCTTCTTGAGTAGTTTTTAAATTAAATACAATAATCAACAGGGATGGACACCACATCATGCACGTATTTCACATCAAAGGTTTCTCAGGTTTCTTAATGTTTTTATTGGCCACCATCAGTGCCATTGTTGTACTGATTGGTATCCCATCAGCCTTTATGATGGTGTTATGGAACGCCGTTGTGTTTGAAGGCTTTGGCGGCCCTGAGTTTAACTACGTTCAAGGGATGCTATTATTCGGTCTTAGTTTTTGTACCTTTATGGCCATCTTTCGTCCAGAGGTTCAGCTTGAATTTAAAAATGCGGCTGACCCTGACATTGAAAACCGCTTTAAAGGCTGGAATAAAAAAGACGACGAATAATTCCTTAATCCAGAACTACTAAACTCTTAGAAAAATTAAAATACGCCGAAAGAAAATTCTTCCGGCGTATTTTTCGTATCAACAACATTTTAATTATTTAATTTAATTAAATATTTACGATGAACGTGATGTCCGTGCTTGCTCAAGAATGTCTTCACGAGAGACACCACTGCGAAGCAATTCAAGAATGTCATCCACTTCTTCATTACTCAGTTTCGAACCATTTTGGCCATCCAAGCGAGTTAGCGTGTCTTGTTCTTCACGCAACCAAACAAGGTCATCTACCGTAAAGATAGCATTGCCATCCTCATCTTTTTCTTTTAACAAATCCAGAATTTTATCGGTTTCGGTAGCAGTTAAACTACCACCACCAGAAGTTGTAATGTGAACTAAGCTACCTTCATTTTCTTTAATTTCTAACAAGGTATCCAGTTCCATACCATCACGAATCAATTCAATCGCACGTTCGTGCCCTGATTGATAAACCAAAGGTTCTGTATAGCCACCAAGGAAACTCAGTTCATCTTTGTTTTCATAGATCCGATACAAATCATTGGGTTTAAATACCGGTGCACCATCTTCGGTTTCAGACAACAAGGACTTCAATTCACGAAGTTCTTCGACATTCAAATCCTCATCATAACTTGAGCCCGACGATACTAGATTTAGAGCATTACGGTGATCTGCCATTTCCATAATGAAGTCGCGAATAGCAGCACCTTCTTCAGTACGATTATCATTATAATAATCATTGGCCGCTTCAACCAAATCAGCGCGGTTGTATGAGCCATCAGAAGGCACATTACCCACTTCATCAATCAAGTAGTCAATCGCATCCGTTGCCACATCTGGATCATAGGACGGTGTTGAGTTCGTCTCCTCAGGTGGTTCTGAATTACCCGGTATCGGTGGTCGATCATAGGGTGAACTCGAAGGTGGATTCGTTGTTGTATCAGACGGTGTATTGTCAGCCTCGCTGGCTTCTATGTCAGATTCTAAATCAGCCAACACCTCATCAAAACTATCACCATCTTGAATACGATCGTGAATTTCTTTTAGATCGAATCTTGAAATACGGCCATCGGTTCTGCCTTTAGCTGAACTCAATGTTTCAATATTATCGGCAATTTCATCCAGAACATCGGTTTCAATACCAAGCTTGTTGCTGGCGTTACGAATCTCTGAGGCTGACAAATAGTTATCATCGTTGCTGTTCAAGTCATCGTTCACGTTACCCGTTCTAAAGTTCTCATACAATTCAGAAATCGCATCTTCGGTGTTATCGATTTTAGCTTCTTCCGGATCGTTATCAGTGTCGGTGTCGGTATCCGTATC
Source organism: uncultured Vampirovibrionales bacterium (assembly GCA_964351765.1). Taxonomy (GTDB): domain Bacteria; phylum Cyanobacteriota; class Vampirovibrionia; order Vampirovibrionales; family Vampirovibrionaceae; genus CAYGPY01. The sequence goes on along the minus strand of CAYGPY010000354.1, from coordinate 53 downwards.
GTTATCAGTATCCGTATCGTTATCAGTATCCGTATCGTTGTCGGTATCCGTAT
>CAYGPY010000353.1:0-2832 GCA_964351765.1 uncultured Vampirovibrionales bacterium | reverse complement strand
GCTGTAGAAAAATCGCTGGCCTTGACGTGATGCACCCATCGGGTGAATTGCCAGTTTTCAAAGCTCGCACAAAAGTCCATCATGTTTTTCAGGATACGCTCGCCCCGTTGGTTTTTACCACTAAAGAACGTGCGCCCCTGAAACTCATAAATACGCAGTTCTGACTGCAACGACCTGGCCACGTGATCACCTTCAAAAGCCGGAAATAAAAGCATTTGCACCAACCACTCCTGCATCACCGTTTCAGGCTTACGGTCACGGTTTTCGGGCAGTTTTAATTGTTCGCTCAAGGCTTCTAGAATCACGTGTCTCACCATAAAGTTAGGTAATGGGCTTATGGGTATTCAGGGCGAAATAAGGTGAAAATGAACTCCTGATAGTGCACTATGACGTGGCACAATCCAATAAAAATTCAAACCCTGAAGAACTACTCTATGACTATTCTAGCAGATTATCACATCAAAAAATCCATCCACACGGAGGATGTAACATAATTTATTTTTTCTTGCCTTTTTTCAAGATCCACCAAAAACCTGAAACACCCCTAAACACGATACAAGCTAAGGGTTAAACATTGGCGAGCTCTTTGGCATGCCATTCGAGAAGGTCTCAAAAGCAGGTGGGGCATCGAGTTGTGCCTGAACAGGATCGGTAGGATGTTCTGTTGGTGACGGCCCAGCGCTACTATAGATGGGTGGTAAGCCTTGGGCTGTGGAGTATGTGGCGAGGGGCGTGGCGTAGATTTTCTTTTTATAATAGAACTTCAACACGGGTTGCATCGCCAAGCCTTGCGCATCATAGTCAATCCATGAGTAGCTGTCACGACTGGGCTTCAGGCCAAATAGATTTTTAAATTTACGATCGGCTTGGTACTTTTCAACCGAGGCAATCGGCACCACGGCAATCACTTTACCGAGTTTTTTAAGTACAAACACCTGATACGTTTTTTGACTCACGGGTGCTGCCAACTGAGGTTGTTGTCCACCAGTAAAGCCCTGAGTGGAAAGGTTTACGTTGGGGCTGCCATCATTCCATTGACCCAATTTCACTTGATAAAATCCCTGTGGAATTTGCTTGTTGAGGTAGCTTAAATCTTGTGTAAATCGCACGGCAGAATAGGGCGTATACATACGTCCGGCGGCTTCATCCATCTCTTCAGGATCAACATCGGCAAAGTCCCGTGGTGGCGGGATAAAGAAGGTTTGAGGGTGTTCCTTAATACCTGTCTTGCCCTCGCTGCTACCGGGATCCACAAGAGGCCACTCACCCGACACGGCTCGTGTCCATCGGCCATCCCATGCAGAGGCCTCAGGGGTAAAATATATCTGAAAAGCCGAAAAAACCAACAAAAAAGTGACAAAAAACGTGCAAAAAACGCGTGTTTTTGGCCGTTTTTTGCTCATTTTTGAGCTTTTTTTGATGTGTTTTAGTCGCATAATTCTGATTTTCCAAAATAAGGGTATTCTACGGTTAAAATCGACGCAATGAGAGGCAAACTACAATAAACCGACTGATTTGTTACAAATCGCGTCGATTACATCATAGAAAATCGTCATTATCTATCTAGAGCTTAATGACATTTTCTGTTCGTGCAGCCAAGTACTTTATTTTGAAACCTTAGCCCCACCACGGATACCTTCAATGGCGGCTTGCATGTCATCGGCACCAAACACCGCTGAGCCAGCCACCATCACGTTGGCACCAACGTCACGCAAGGCTTTTGCGTTTTTCGGTGTGACGCCACCATCCACTTCGATATGAATGTTGCGATCGCCAATCATCGCTTTTAAGCGTGCCACTTTACTGAGTGCTTCATCAATAAAGGATTGCCCACCAAAGCCCGGATTCACGGACATAATGAGTACCATGTCCAGCTTGTCTAGTACGTGCTCTAGGGTATAGAGCGAGGTGGACGGATTGAGTGATACACCGGCCAAGCAACCCAGTTCACGAATTTGCGATAGTGTGCGATCCAAGTGAGGGCAGGCTTCTTGATGGACAGTGAGCACATTGGCACCGGCCTTGGCATAGGCTTCTAAATATTGTTCGGGGCGTTCAATCATCAAATGCACGTCAAAGGGGAGCTCCGTCACCTTCCGAATCGACTTGATGATAGGGGGCCCCAACGTTAGGTTTGGCACAAAGTGGCCGTCCATCACATCCACGTGCACCCAATCGGCACCCGCTTTTTCAATGGCTGCGATGCCCTCGCCCAGCTTAGCAAAATCAGCCGATAGAATTGAGGGGGCAACAAGGGTATGGGTGGAATCAACACTCAGTGGTGACATAAGACGATCTTTCCTTAAAGTAAAAACAACGCTGGCCTCATTGTATCAGTATCGCCTACAATAACTGTAGAAAGTGCTTGATAGTTTTGCAAAGAGTAACAGAAAGAGTTTGTTTAATGACCACCACGCAACACACCAACCCTGCTGTTATTGGGCGATCGGTTGAGGATCGGCCGATTGAATTGTACACGTTTAACTTTAATCCAAGTGTACCTAGTAATCACTTCAACACGCTTTTTATTGGGGCGTTCCATGGGGATGAGGGTATCTCGACGGAGCTGATTAATGCATTTTTAAAAGAGCTGTTAGAGCATCCAAAAATGCTAGAGACCGAGGGCATTAGTGCGCGTTCGTTTGGTATCATCCCCGCACTCAATCCCGATGGGCTAGAGCGAGACAATCGGTTAAACGCCAACGGTGTGGATTTAAACCGCAACTGGCCTAGCAAAAATTGGGTCGAAGAAAATCAGGACACGATTTATTACTCGGGTAAATCCGCAGCAAGTGAGCCTGAAACCAAGTTATTACTCAACGTATTAGAGAC
>CAYGPY010000352.1:0-2844 GCA_964351765.1 uncultured Vampirovibrionales bacterium | reverse complement strand
GTGCCACTCAAAACACAGTGTTTGCTTGGATCAATGCAACTATGGCGATAGGAGAATTCGAGCTCTTTATTCGACAACGTTTTGACGTGACCCGTAGCATAATCAAACACATCGGCTGAGAGCAAAACGTCCGACGTCTCTGTGCCCATTGCCCCAGCATTCATGCGGATAGCACCACCCACGGTGCCAGGGATGCCAATGTTGAATTCAGCGCCCGTTAAATTTTGTTTTAAGGCTTCGGCCGAGACTTTGGCTAAATGTGTGCCGGCTTCAAAGGTAAAGGTCGCCTTATCAATCTGATTCATTGCAGTGAGTTTTCGGGTAATGATAACCGGTGTTGAGATGCCTGCCGAGGCAATAATAGAGTTGCCGCCCCATCCTAAAATCGTAACGTCGTTCAAGCGGTTTTCATTGAATAGCATGGTTAATACAGCAACAAGTTCATCTTTATTCTCAGGCAAATATGCCTCAGCCAGTACGCCACCAATGCGATAGGTGGTGAAGTCCTTACCCAGTAAGGTGCTGGTTTTTTGTACCGTACACTGCGTCATTCCCAGTTCCGCAACAGTGATGTGATGGTGCCTGCACCCATGCTGATGACAATATCACCGGGTTTTACGGTGTCTTTTAAGTAATCAATGACCGAGGTGAAATCATGCGAGCTTTGACTCTCGGTTTGTAGAGGGGTTGCCATGTGTTGGCAGATTCCGGTCTGTTCAGGTCGTTGGTTTAAAGCAGCAACAAAGCTGGCTGAATCCACACCTTCAATCACATCTTCGTGTGCACTAAAGACATCGGTAATAATCGTTGTGTCGGCTAAGTCAAAGGCCGTTGAGAACTCATTCCACAAAGCTTGCAGGCGTGTATAACGATGCGGTTGAAATACGGCAATTAATTTGCCGTCAGAGCCTTTCAGCATTTCTTTTGCAGCCTTTAACGTGCATGCCACTTCGGTTGGGTGGTGCGCATAATCGTCAATGAGCTTGCAACCGTTAAATTCGTCCACGTGTTCAAAGCGACGCCCCATACCGCTAAACTTGCGCAGTGCATTCGCCATCCCGTCAAAATCGGCACCAGCCATATCACCCAAAGCCACTGCAAAAAGCGCGTTGGCTAAGTTATGAATACCCGGAACGTTGAGATGCAGCTCACCCAGTAAGCTACGTTTTTTATAGACATAGCCCTGATAGCAGCCATGGCCGTGCATGCGCACATTTTTTAGCCAGTAGGTTGTTTCGGGTTCCTTACCGGTAAACACATCACCAGGGGCAACCAAAACAGCTTCAACATGCGCGGGTTTATTTTCATAAAGTTTTTTTGTGTTGGGGCAGGTTACATTAAACAACACGCGACTGCCTTCATTGAGGTTGTTTAGGTACGTGGTGAAGGTGGCCATAATGGTTTCAAGACCGTTTGCAAAGTGCTCGGCGTGATCTAATTCCAAGTTGGTAATGGCTGAAATGTTAGGGGAGTACTGGAGAATAGACCCATCACTTTCATCCAGTTCAGCAACGGCGTTGGTACCTGTGGTATCCAAAACGGCATTGGTATGCCACTCTGGGACAATACCTCCAACAATAGTGGTGGGCGTTTGTGCGCCACCTTCAATGGCAATGCCTGCCATACCCGTGGTGCTTGTTTTACCATGAGTGCCAGTAATGCCCATCACGGTTTTGTGTTGGAAAACGTCGCCTTGTAAAATTTCTCTTAGAATTACCGAGCGATGAACAATCGGCAAGTTATGTTTACGAGCGGCCTGAATTTCAGGATTGTCTTCTCGAATGGAGGTGGACACCACCACCACAGCACCTTCAGGGACTTGGGTTTCAAGGTGACCCTCAAATAGTTTTCCACCAGCGTCTATCACAGGGTCGGTGTATTTGCTGAGTTTTAAATCAGAGCCTGAAACACGAAAGCCTTTTTCAGCCAGTAATTTTGCCAAGCCACTCATGCCAATACCACCCACACCCACAAAATGCACGGGCGTGTCTAATGCAAGTTGAAAGCTGGCCTTTTCAGTTGGTTCCACGACAGGGGGCATGGGAGTGTTGTCCTTTGATATTAATACGTTATTGCTTTATTTTTTAGGCGTTGGCTGTTGCAGGAAGAGTACCGCGACCAGTTTGCTTAAGATAGGTTTGTACAATTTCACGGTCATCAAAGTGAATGGTTTTATCGGCTAAAATTTGATAATCCTCGTGACCCTTACCTGCCACCACAATAATATCATTAGGTTGGGCAATATCGATGGCTAGCTCAATAGCGACTTTACGATCGGCGTTGACATGCATCCGTTGAGCATCAAAACGCTGGATGCCAGAAATCACATCAGTAATAATTTGTTGTGGATCTTCACTGCGTGGATTATCCGAGGTCACCACTAAAATATCAGCAAGGCGCTCAGCAATGTGTCCCATTTTGGGGCGCTTGGTGGCATCTCTATCGCCGCCACAACCAAACACGGCAATCAACTTACTGCCTTCAGGCAATACTTGTTTACTGGCTTCTAAAATGTTTTCAAGGCCATCAGGGGTATGGGCATAATCTACAATTACATACGGTTTTTCACCCACCACTTCAAAACGACCTCGGATGCCTTGCACTTGTTCGATGGCATCCACACACTTTGCTAGAGGAATATCCAAAGCCAGTCCGGCTGCAATCGCAGCAAGGGCATTATAAATACTGAATTCGCCTGCAATTTTTAATCTAACGTCTTGCGAGCCTTCAGGACTGACCACCGTAAAGGACGCCCCTTCAATACTGAAGTTCACATTCTCAGCCCGCACAACGGCATCGGGCGCATTAAGGGAATAAGTTAAAATAGTGGCGCCTTTTGGGCAA
>CAYGPY010000351.1:440-2854 GCA_964351765.1 uncultured Vampirovibrionales bacterium | reverse complement strand
CATAAACCCAGTCAGACAAGGCCCACACACCGGCACCCGAACGTGTCAAACGCTTCGGTGGTACCTCAGAATGGACAAGAAGCAATGTATCCGCACTTTGCGTCCATCCCAAAGATGCAATTTGTGTTTCATCCCACGGCGAAACCAATGTTTCAACGAGCGTTTCATCTTGATAAATCGCAATTTGCAAATCAGTCACAACTAACAAATATGTTTGTTCCGTATTAAATTCAAAATCGATCAAACGCCCCTCACCCGCAGCTGTATCGACATAACGCAATCCTGCGCGCCGGCTAATACCACCTGGTGGATGAATGAATAAATTGCGTAAAGTTAACGCGCCATTTTCATACGCACGTAAATCACCCCGCCCCAAAAGACGACGTGACACTTCACCGGCGGTGAAATTTGTTTTATTTGTTCTAACGATCGGCATGTTTGTCTATCCTCGTGCATCAATAAGAGGGAAAGATTCAATGCGGGAAGGCGTGTCTTGTTGCGCATCAATTTGTTTGGCGCGTGCAAATTCTTTTTCCGCCATACGGTACATACCCTCGGCGCGCGTAGTGCTTTCGGTCAACGGAATGGTAAAATCGGCTGCCAAACGCACAATCATCGCCGCATCAAAAAACGGCGGAAATTCTGATTCATCTGGTAAAAATATGTAAGTCAGCAATACGGACGTTGCATCCGTATGCAATACGTTACGCGAAATGCGATAATCAAGTCCGCGGCCACGTGTCCCTGTACCGGCGGACAAAGCACGCAAAAAATCATTGGGTAATGCATAAGCATATTGATAATCCGCAATCGGCGCCGTACTGAGTTGTGTCAATGCAATTTGTCCTGTTGCAAACGACCAACCATAGGCAGATAAAAGTGCGTCACGCGCAGGTGCGTAAAGCGCCCCGGCAACTTCAGATTCCGCCGTGCCGTCATCAAACGATGTGATGGGCGCGCATCCAATGCGCATCAACGCGCGGCTGCACAAGGCAACATCATTAAGGGCCATGGTAATCTCCTAAATAGTTCAATGGGTGGAAATAAATGGCGGGGGCCAGGATAGGTTTGGCCCCCGCGCGTCGATACCGTGCACAATTTTTTCCTCGTATAAGAGGGGCAAAATACGTAGGAAAATCCATGCAGCCGACCCGCCTTAGGCGGTGAAGGCGCTCACGGTCACTGTTGTGCCGTCATTGCCTGTAACGATGTAAAAAATCGTCTCAGGTGTGCCACCAGTATCGATGTTCGCAATAATAAGGTCGTTCACGCGCAACATATCAACGGCGGTATTAAAATAACCTGTTGTTGTTACGTCAGTGTCGACGGATGTGTAGTGCCATAGCGTAAAATTATTCGCATAGGCAAGAACACTTAAATCTGAAGTCGCAAATGTCATTATTCAAATCTCCTTACGCTGGGGTTTCATCACAAGTCATGACGACAACACCTGATTCTTCAATCAGTGCAGCGCCCTGGCTCATCATATTGTTAACAAAAAATGCTGCGCGATCGCCGTGCCATGTGATGTCTGTTTCAACATCCGCACCAGAACCATGTCCAACGGCTGTTTTGTGGAACCAGAAACAACTACGAACACCGCTACCATCAATAGGAAGGCCGGAATGCGGCACCCAAAGTGTACCAAGCCAATTTTTGGCTTGCGTGCCACGCCATGGAAGTTCGTCATCACCGACATATTCAGCCGACGCAAATTCCGCGATTCCTAAGAGTTCGGACCATTGTTTCCAACCAACAACAGCCGTACGTTGCCCATCATCAGGCACATCCGCACCACCTAACATTTCAAAGGCTTCAAGCACTTTATCTTTGCTAAGACCAGCAGCAGAATCAGAAACAACATTTGTTGATGCTGCCAATGAATTGATAATCAACTCATCTGTTTTACGACCCAGCGCATACGCACCAGCATTGGCAATCACCTGACGTTCGTCATGATTGATTTTAAGTTCATCTAATCTATCAACCCAATCACCGGCATAATAATCCGACAATGTGGCTTCAACAGAAGTATGTTCAAGATTCATCACAGGCACCATGCCATGTGAACTTTTCGTAGAGGCAGTCCCTTGGCCGACCTTTTGGAAGACGCAAGTGGAGCCGTTTACGTTATTTTTTGAGCGTACCGTCGCCCGCAGTTTTGATCCCATACGCTGATAGGATTCAAATACTTCGCGTTCAAACTGTTTGACGAACGCATTATCGATTGTCGTAGACATATCAATGAAGTCCTTCTTGGTTAGTGTTAAAATATAAAATGAAGAAAGGACCTGAAATCCGTTAACGGTTGTCCGTGCAAAATGCGGGCCGACATGGTCAGGAAGGAAGCATCAGGGGCAAATGCGATGGGCTAAAAAGCCATCACACCCGTTATCCCGATGCGCAAACGGGAT
>CAYGPY010000351.1:0-430 GCA_964351765.1 uncultured Vampirovibrionales bacterium | reverse complement strand
ATATTGACTGTGGACGCCATGGAACACAGTCAAAAAAATTGCGCCCAAATTTTGGGCGCATTTCTGGCGTTTACGGTACCACTATAGGATTAAATTCCTTGGCTGTCAAGGGCTATTTTCAACTTTTTATCTAAAAATTTTGACCTAGAGAACTCCGAACACGTACAATGCCGACCATGAGCTATGATAAAATATACAAAGCAATGCAAAGCGCCATTAACGACAATAAAGAAATCACACGCCGCCGTTTCCCACGCCGTATGCGCGACATCTGTGTTGTCAACGTCAACGAAAAAACATACCCGGTGCGCGACTGGTCGCAATGTGGTGTTTTGTTCGAGGCCGATGGCCGCATGTTTGAGGCTGGCACTGACTGCCAAGTCGTCATGAAATTCAAAATCGCCGATGTCGTCACGGAAATATCTGTAAC
>CAYGPY010000350.1:0-2859 GCA_964351765.1 uncultured Vampirovibrionales bacterium | reverse complement strand
AAAAAATGTTGCCCAGAGCGGCAATGGGCACAAAGGCTGAGGCCAACATAACCGTGAGTTTTGTGGAGAATGTTTGAAGTGGGAGGCTAATTCCCATTTTGAGATCGATGGGAAAGTCAGGCAGCAAAAAGAAGCTAAATAATATGTAGGGCAGGTAGCGCTTGGCCGTTGCGTTACCGTATACCAACCATAAATAACTGATGACACAGACAGGGACACTCCCCCAAAACAAAGTTTTAAGTGACAAAAAGGCACCCAGTAGATACGACAATGTACCCAGTACAAGAATAATAAAGGGAGGGATAAAAGGACGGTTGGTGTCGGATGAAGAGGTTTGGTTTTTACTGGAGTCGGCAACAACGTGTTTGAAGGCGCTTTGCTGATACAGCGTTGCTCCTAATATAATGAGCGTAATCCATTGTAATCCGCTGGTTGAAAACGGTCTAAATAAGACGACAGGAGCCCAGTCGATAAAGGCGAATGTAATTATGCCTATCAGTAACAGAAGACTGATGATAGCGGGTTTAGATTGTGGTGACGAGGATGTCATAAGTCAGCTTCTTTAAGTTTTTAATAGTATTATGATTGGCTTTGATGAATTATGATCTATTGGTGAGCTTCACAATTTTGAAAAATATGCCATAATCATGACTATATAGTAGTTCGTCGGCTTTAATAGCAGGGTAATGATATCACGATGCGTGGTGCTCACCTATGGGTGATTGTCGACCCTGTTTATATAAACGAGATTGAAAGGATGAGACCTATGCATCGCATTAAGTTAGCATTGCCACTATTGATGGCACTGGTGTTTATTGGCACGTTAAGTGCTCAAGCTGGTCCGGGACCTGGTCCTGGCCCAAGTGGTAGTGGCCCACCTGACCCACCTCGTGACACCCCAGGTCTTGATCCTGTTACTTTGGCCGCTATGGCCAGTGGTGGTTATTTTGGGTATCAGTACCTTAAGTTCAAAAAAGGATCCAAGAGCGACGCAGATTCGAACTAGATTTTTTGTTGATTGCAATGCTCAAAAATAAAAATAAAAGCCGGTATGTGGACTGCATACCGGCTTTTTACTCGATTGGACATCATCATTTGGATGATTGGGATTGTTCGGATTTAATGACTGGTTACTGTAATGTTCTACATATCAAACAAGCAAAGTGGTGCTAATAGCCATTGACCTAAGGTGCTATACCAGTTTGGATTGTCTTGTTGATTGACCCTTAATTGAGAGTAGCGTTGCGTGATAGTGGCTAGACGCTGACTCATACTTTTTAAGATACTAAGAATAAAGATGGGTGTTTTATGAAGGTACTCTTCCACTTTTTCTTTGGTAACAACATCAACCACAACCCCATTTTGAGCAATGGCCGTGGCGTTGCGTTTACCAGAGTAGTCTAGTAAATACATTTCACCAAAAATATCACCGTGACTCAGTGTGCCTACAGGCAGACGTCCGTTGCGCGTGTCTTTATAAATAAGCACTTCACCGGATTGAATAATATAGGTATCGTTTCCGTTTTCTCCTTCGCTAAAAATTGTGTGACCACCAGAAAACTGTTTTTTCTGCATACGAATCTGTCCCCTTGAAGTAAACGATTTCTCTCTATGCCGCTCATTATCCAAAGCTCTCGGTGGTTAGTATTTAATTTGCTTTAACTCGATTGTCTCTATCTGATTATTGAAAATGACGTTGATTGCCTCTATGTGCTTAAACGTGTTTTTATTCGGTTTTGTGTTGGTGTGATAAACATTGTTTTTTAAGTTAAAGCGCAGACCGTTTTTTAGATTCCGAAATGAATTGTATCGAAATTTTAAAAAATCGAAATAAACCGAATATATATTTATTGAATACCTGTGGAGACCTTTGTCTATTCTCGGCTTTCAAGCAAAAAGCTCGGCTAAACAAGTTAAACCGAGCTTTTTACGTTTTTGAATTTTGAAAATGGTAGCGGGGGCTGGATTTGAACCAACGACCTTTGGGTTATGAGCCCAACGAGCTACCAGACTGCTCCACCCCGCGGTATAAATATGAGGTTGTTTATTAAAAGAAAATAGGTGCTACTTCTTTTAACGAAATTTAATGGTGCAACAAACCAAAATGGAATGCAACCTTTAAACGTCATATTGATAAGGTCATGGATACATTTAAGGCTGTCTTGACCTAACTAGATGGAAAACGATACAACGACCCTTTTTTAAAATGTAACAGTCTGCCCGAAAAGCTGGAGGCGCATGCTGATAAATTCTACAATAGACAGAACAAGCAACCAGAGAGACGAGAAGAATAAACTTTTTAAAGAGTTAAGCAGAGAGTGATGGACGTTATGACGGCATTGTTAACAGTATTGGCCTACGTGTTTGTGGGGTTAGTAATTGGTGCTGCCCTTACCGCTTATGTTTACGAGCGCCGCAAACAGCATCAGGCCCAGCAAGACCAAGCCGATTATGATTTGAACTTACAGACCCAGTCGGATATGGCTGAGCAGCTGGCTGAATTTGCGATGCTAAAGCGTCATTATACGGAGATGCAAGATCGTGACAGAGTACTTCAAGAAAAAATGGTGACTTTGAGTGCTGAAAAAACCCGTTATGAAACGCTGTATGGCGAGGCAACCAAATCCGTGACAGAGCAAGAAGAGCGCTTTGAAGCCTTGTGTCAAAAAACCCTGAAAAGTATTAAGGGTGAGCTGGATGCGGAGTCCTTAAAAACACTCAAAGATAAAGAAGTGACAATTGAGAAATCGGTTACGAATTTGCTAACCCCTCTCAAAGAATTGATTGTGTCTCACGAGAAAAAAGTGAATGAGCTTGAGAAACAACACGTGAGTGAAACCTCGTCACTCAATAAACAAC
>CAYGPY010000349.1:0-2889 GCA_964351765.1 uncultured Vampirovibrionales bacterium | reverse complement strand
CAACTACCACCATCACCGAATCGCTTGATGAGCCGGATAGCACTGAAACGACCAACGTGGTTACAATCAAAACAGTGTCCATACCACAAGGCTTTGCCATTGAGAGTGGTACGGCAAAGGTTGACCTATCATTAAGAAATCTTCAGCTTAGTGCGCTTGAGGATCCCAATAATGTACTGCAAGCAGCTGATATTTCAGGCTATGTGAATGTTGAAAACTTGGCACTGCGCTTACCGGGTTTAAAACAACCGGTTAAGGGTGCCTCTATTTTTGTTCGAGCTCAAGACAATACATTGGTGTTGCCTAAAACGATGCTGACTGCTGGGGCACTGCCTTTAACCTTAGAAGGTGAGCTTACGTCCTTTACCCAATACAGTGCAAGTTTAGAGGGTGACTGGTGGCCGGTTGCGTATCTTCAAAAAGAAATTCCCGCTTTAGTGGATGTGCCCGATGGCTTGCCCGAGTTTTGGAATACCGAAGGACAGTTTAAAATTCTGGCTTCATTGAGTCCTGAAGGCGCTGAAGGCAAGTTGAGTGTGGATAAGGCAGGGCTTTCCTCACCGGCTTTAGACTTCCCCTTATATAACGCCAATGGTGATATTGCCTTTGGTTTAGACAGTAACGGTGAGCCCGCTTTAAACGACGGGTTGATTACCTTTACCTATGGTAATTCACCGCTGCAACTCAAAGTGAATACGGCCAGCGGGGTGTTAACTACTATTGATGGTGCCTTATCACCCTTGGTCGTAAATCATTACCTCACCATTAAATATGCCACCCAAGTCCCTTATGGCAAGATCCCGTTTAATGTGTCGGCTCAGAGTAAAAATCGTTCCATTGCTTCCTTGGTCAGTGCCACATCAACATCAGGTAGTCCTATCACCTTTGATGCCAAGTTTGATCTCGATAAATTATTTTCTATTGTAAAAGCAGATCCGGATGCACCGGCCTTTTTACATTTAGAAGGCAATGTGAATGGCAACTCGGCGTTGCTTGAATTGGCTCAGCTGCAATTGTTTGATGCGGGTACGATTGTTGCTTCAGCCGAAATCGAGAAGCTTCATAGTCCGGCACCTCAAATTAAATCGCGTATTTTATCGTTGCCTGAAATTGATGTGGCGAAGCTGTCGGATGAATTTACAGCGCCCACGCTCCAAAATGCGGAGGGTTTAGTTTCCCTTGATATGCTTGTGGATAACATTGTTGATGGTGAAGCGGGTCTTGATAAGGATCATTTGAGAGCCGAAGGTTGGCTAGAAAGCACCGCGTTAAAAATACCGGGCTTAATGGTAGAACACCTCACAGCGGCTCTGGATTTCTCTCGTGATAATCACACTAAAATTCATATCCCTTCAATTGTTTTACCGGGTATTCAGGTGAGTATTGATGCCGAAGGTGATGGGACTTTGCGCTATCCTCTTGGACTCGAAAATGTGGTGGTGCGGGGCTCGTTTTTTGATGTGGCTGGTTTTCAATATTTCTCTGACAATATTGTCAACGATATTATCCGTAAGCAATTCATCTCTCAGGTTGCTCGCCCTTGGGAAGAAGGCGATCCGATCATGCCCATCTCCTTTACCGGTGGTGATATCGCTATTAACGAGGTGATTTATCAGAACATTATTCTGAGTGATGTGAAGAGTCGTATGTCCTTATATGGCAATGGCTTTATGGAAATGCAGAACTTTGACCTAGAAACAGCCGGAGGCAAAGCAAACGGGTACCTATCAATGAGCCCCTTACAGAACAACTTCACCACGATGGAGCTTAATATGCGTGATGTTTCGGCGAACGCTTTAACACGGGCCTTGCTGAATGTGTCTAACCAATTGTTTGGTGATATCAGTGGAAGTATTCGCTTTACGACGCAAGGTATGACTGAGGCTGAAACATTGTATAACGCCAATGGAACGGTAAAGGCTAAAATTACGGATGGTCGTTTACCGGCCGTGGCAAAAATTGAAACCCTTCTTACGGCTGCCAATGTGGTGCGTGGTGGTGTACTGGGGCTTAACCTTAGTAACATTCTTCGGACGGTGGCGCCGTTTAACACCAATTACTTTGCAGAGATGTCGGGGTCGATGTTAATTGCGCGTGAGCATTTGTACACCGATGATATGTTGAGTGATGGTGAAAACCTTGATTTACTAATTCAAGGGGCCATTGGTATGGCCAAAGGCGATGCTGACTTGGTTGTGAACGGTACGATGAGTCAAACCGTAAAAGGGAAGCTTGGTAAGTTGGGTTCATTAAGCTTGGGTTCGTTCTTCCGGTTTATTCCCCTAATTGGATTTATTCCAGGGACGAAACAAGCCGGTATTATCAACCGCATACCCGGTGTGGGGTTCACCCCAGGCTTGGGTGGTATGGCCGGTAAAGAAAGCTATTTCCGCGTTAAAATCCAAGGACCAATGGAAGATCCGTCCTCGGTGAAGGCGTTTGAATGGATTAGTGAGCCGGAGTATTAGCTTGTTATGATCCTCAATAGCAATAGAGCTGCATGAGTGCTCATTTGGCTTGTGTTACGGAATATCGAAAAAACAATTGCTTCTTTGGGAACTCTGTCTGATAATGCCGTCATATCGTTTTTATACATTTAAATTGTATAGCTCGATTTCTTTTATACCCCTTCTCCCCTAATGACTCCTCAACAAAAAGTGTTGCACCACCAATGAGTGATAACGACAATTTAGAGCCGTATGATAATACGTCCAAAAACGCGTCTGACGCTCACCATAATGAGCGTAGCTCGAGTGATGACTACTATTATGATTCACCCGCTGATTTTTACCCTGATCAAGACACGGATCCGGCGTCAACTGATGCCGAAAAGATATGGCGTCGCCGTCGTTCTGGTGGCAGTTGAAGTAGTAGCGGTCGTAGAAGTTC
>CAYGPY010000348.1:0-2896 GCA_964351765.1 uncultured Vampirovibrionales bacterium | reverse complement strand
CTCTTTGTCTTTGCGTTCTTGAACTTCTTTATCAGTAACGCTTAAGCCGAGCTCCTTGGCTTCGTTTTTAATTAGTGTTTTAGCAATGAGTTCGTTAACAACCATGTTGCGCAGCGTTTTTTCAAGCATTACGCGGTTGTCGTCTTCAGGCATACTGTCTAAACGAAATGCTTTGGTATAGCCTTCATAGCTTTCGTCAAAATCTGCTTTGTAAATTTCGGTGCCATCAACCGTAGCAACCACTTTGTTGCTACCACCACTGTTGGCGCAACCGGTTAACAGTAGGGCACTCATAATAGTTAGGGTTGTTGCGCCAAGCACAACTTTCTTAAAACCATTGAACATAACATCTTACCTCTCTAAACGGATTCATTTATCGGCCTATTATAACCAAAATCAGCCTATAATAATAGAGAGGTCACGTATTCTTTATATTGAGGACCTTAAATATCACCTACTTAACGAGTTATGGAGTTTTTTGAATGCAATTACTGATGTCACAAGCGGTTCTTCCTGTTTTTGAGGAAGGTGAAGAGGCATTCATTAACCATATCGAGATTAATCGCAATTTATCAACACATACCGTGCGGGCATACGGCACAGATATTCGGGAATTTGTAACATGGTTTTCGGTTAAGGTTGCTTCGGTTGTTGAGAAAGAGTCTGCGGATTCAGGCGTATCACCTGATAAACCCGATATCGTTAAACAGCTACCGAGCTTGTATGCCCAACATATTCAGAAGAAAGCCTATGCTAAGGCCACAGCTTCACGTAAGTTGTCATCGGTAAAAGCCTTTTTCCGTTTTTTGATGAAGGACGGCTTTTTTAAAGATAATGCCTTGCCGCTCAATTTTGTTCAGCCTAAGCAATCCAAACGATTGCCTGATTTCCTGGATCCTCAAGACGTTAAGAAGCTTCAACAAGCGCCATCACTTCAGCAAGGTGACGCTCTGAGTCGACGGAATCGAACGTTGCTAAGTATTTTATTCTCTTCAGGTATTCGTGTGAGCGAGTTGGTATCTTTAAATAGTGAAGATATCAATTTGGATGAAGGCGAATTGCGTGTACTGGGTAAAGGTGGACGAGAACGTCTTGCCTTTATGAGTACGGATGCCTTGGCGTGCTTGAAAAATTACTTAAAGACATATCATCATTTAGACAAACCACTTAAAGACAGCATCGATGTGTCACAGATTGATGATAATAATGAACTTGTTGATTTGTCGGTACTGCCCCCGAATGCACCTGTATTTTTAAATAAAAATGGGGGGCGCCTTAATGTACGTAGTGTTCGGCGCTGGCTAAATGAGCTTGCTGTCGAGGTTTCTCTGGATCGGGAACTTCACCCTCACCTTTTCCGTCATACGTTTGCAACCCATTTATTAAATAAGGGTGTCGACCTGAGAATCGTTCAAGAACTGCTAGGGCACATTAGTATTCGCAGCACTCAGATTTACACCCATGTTAGTATGGATCGCTTGAAAAAAGCCTATTTGCAGGCACATCCACGAGCAAATCAAGATTAATCGAATTATTATTTAGGCACAAAGCACCCTCCTCTTATTATGTTTAACCAAGATCACATGAAACAGTTTCTACCGGAGTGGCTTTTAGGTGCGCTGCTTTTTGTGGTTTTGTGGAGCTCGCCTTCAGTCATAGAGCTGTTTGATGATAGGGTATTGCCACATCTGCTGGCTGCTAAAGATAGCTTGGATAGTACGTTTAACGTGGGTAGTGCAACGGGCTTGTATGGGCACGATATTATGATCCGTCATCCCTTGTGGATGGCAGTGCATCAATCCTTGTTTACTCTTTTTGGTGCGGCACCTTGGGTGGCGCGGATGCCAGCAATGGTGTTAGCGCTATTGAATTTGGGATTAATTTATATTTTAGCCACCCAGTTTTTTGCGCGTCGTGTGGTGGCGTTATTGGCCGTTGCCATAGCTGGAAGCTCGTGGGGGTATGTGCTCGCTTCGGTTTCCCCGTTGTCGTCGATGCTCACCCTCTCACTGCATCTTTTGTATTTGATTTTGTTGTTTTCTTGGCAACAGGCGACCCATCAAAAACGCCAGCACGTTGCCCCAGCCAAATCACGTCAAATAGCGGGCTACTTGGGGATGATACTCGGCTTGGTGTTGCTGCTTCATGGCTGGCGAGGTTGCGTACCTTTGGTTGGGTTGACGCTGGTCTCGTTTTTTGACGCACGCTCACGACGGGCACTCTCTCAATTTCGGTTTGATGCGTGGCTCCTTTATTTTGTGATCCCTGTGGTGGCGTTTTTGTTTTTCTGGTTTGCGCGATTCCATCACTTGGCCGCTTTTGAACGCTTTTTTGCCTTTCAAAAAGCTTTAGTTGAACCGGGGATCACCTTTGTATGGCAACAACATGCCCTCGATTTTGTGTTGATGAGTGTGCCGTTTACGTTTTTAATGGTGTCATTTTGGGTGGACTTGAACACGAATCGAACGATGCTGCGTTTGTTTGATAAGCAAAAACCAGGCTTGGTGTTGTTGTTGGGTTGGATGGTGTTGTCCATCGGCTTTGTTGTGATGGTGCCCTCGGCCTCAATGGATGGCCTGTTGATGATGGTTGTGGCAATGGCCATTGTGAGTGGTGTGTACATAGGACGATGTTTTGAAGAGAAAGTGACGCCCGGTTTTTTGGATGTCTCTGTCTTGGTGTTGATTATTCTCTCGTTATTTTTAACCGTGTTGTGGAGTCACTATCTTTTTCAGGTATTGCCTGATGACTATCCTGTTCTGTTTTGGTCTCAGCATTTTCCGTTGTTGCCCTTCTCTTCAACACTGACGTCGGTATTTGGTTTTGAACTTGTGTCACCGTTCCCGCTGTGGAAAGTGCTTTTGGTGCTGGGGCCCTTTCTGCTGATTTTGAGTGG
>CAYGPY010000347.1:0-2899 GCA_964351765.1 uncultured Vampirovibrionales bacterium | reverse complement strand
CGCTTCTAATACGTCACGATCCACACCTGTGTAGATTGGGCGCATTGATTGCACGGCCACTTGCTTGGCTTTATTTAAGGCCACATTAACTTTGGCGATATCTGGGGATACCTTAACCGATGTTGTCACGAAGGATGTCATCGTTGTCTCATCTCCTGTTATTAAATTGTTGAACACACACTTGAAGAGGACTCGTCTTGTTATAAATCCTCTATAAAATAGGGGTTACATCGTTTCCCTTGCAAAGACGATTGTTGGACACCGTCTTTGGTTCCCTATTTTGTATTCACTTCAAACAATCTTGAGATAAGACCATCAACTCGCCGAGGTGAATGATGTCTGCTTATTGCTGCGCACTTACGAACGCATCAACAAAATCGAATCTAAGGATCGCTTGTTTTCAAACTAGATAAACGAATTTCTTACGGATAAACGTTTTCTATATTTATGTCTATTAAATTGTCTAACCAAATAAGTGAAACTATAATTAGTTACTTATCTACTACTGGCTACTTCTATCGTAGCCGATTCACACCTGAATATCATTATACTTATGGTCGATCTTTTTTGTTTGTTTATTAAGTATTAAGGATGAAAAGTTTACAAAGAAAAAAAGCTTTAAATAAACTAAATTGAAAATAAGCCTGTTAATAATGCATTCTAGCTTAAATGGCAATTTTTAAGCGTGTTTATACTTTATGAGTGTAGTAATAAGTAACAAGAGATTTTTGAAGTCCCAAAAAAGGAATCATTCACCATGACTATCCAGTTTGGCCGTTTAATTGCCGAAACCAATAGAGTACCAGCCTATCAAAAAGCTTCTGAAGAAGTGGTACGCCTGCATCAACAAGGTGGTAATCAACGTGTTGTTTTATTGGCTCGCGATACGGCTTTAGGTGAGAAAGATTACTTAGTCTTGTCTGGTAATGATGCCAATGTTAAATCAATTGAATCCAAACAACAACACGCCCACTATCAAGTTGTTCAAGATAGTGAGCGTGGTGATAGTTTTATTCCTTGGAAAGACTTAGCCTAGTCTAAAATACTGCTTATACTGCAGCGGTGGCGTTTAGCTTTTCCCAGTCTTTTTTAAAGGATTCCATACCACTGGATGTCAGTGGGTGATGGTACATCTGTTTAATGACTTTAAACGGAATGGTGGCGATGTGAGCGCCCGCTTGAGCCGACTGCGTTACATGCAGTGGGTGGCGAATGCTGGCAGCTAAAATCATGCTGTCGTAGTCGTGAAGCTCAATTAACTCAACAGATTCTTGAATGACCTGCAAGCCATCAAAGCCAATGTCATCCAAACGTCCAACAAAGCTACTGATGAATGAGGCGCCCGCGTTAGCAGCGAGTAATACTTGATTGGTAGAGAAGACCAGCGTCACATTAGTGCGAATATCCATATCGGTTAAACGACTGACGGCTTTCATCCCTTCAACGCAAAATGGTACTTTCACGTAAACGTTATCAGCCCAAGTGGCAAATTGCTCGCCCTCTTTAACCATCTCATCAGCGGTTTCGGTCACACACTCCATACTAACGGGGCCCGGTACCAAGTCGCAGATCTCTTGAATGACGCTCTTAACATCGCCAGAGCCGTTTTTGGCCAATAACGTTGGGTTGGTGGTAACACCACTAATAACACCGAGCTCAGCGGCTTCGCGGATTTCATCAAGGTTGGCGGTATCCAGAAATAATTGCATGGGCAGACTCCTTTAGCATAGGGTGATAATACGGAAACTCTCAAAAAACGGTGTATCAGTTGTTTTAAAAACATTTTGCCTGATTTGGGAACCAATCATAGCAAAAACCATCACTAATATCTGTGATTTAAATTAAACTCTAACTAAATAAGCAGACCGTCGCAATTTTGACTCATGTTTTAACTTATTTAAGGTATCTGGTGGAGTTACTAGACCCTGCTGAAGGCTACAATTAAAGTGGTGAAGCATGAGTATTTGTTTCACTTTGAACAACATCAGGGTTCATCACTTCACAGATATAACCGCACGGTATTGTGCACGCAGACACGATTTTAAAAGAAAAATACTGCAACTGTGGAAAAACCCCCAATAACGGGATATAATTATTTTATGCTTTTTTCTACCACGTCAAACAAACGTATCTTAGCTTTATCACTACTGATTGGCCTAATGGGCAGTACGGTAGCCCCGTTTGCTATGGCTCAAAACCAAACGCTTTCGCCAAAAGCCACTTCGGCTGGCCTGCCAACACGCTCACCGCTTAAAGGCTCGTTGATTCACTCTGAAAAGACGAACAACAATCCCACGGTGAATTATGATGATGTGCGTGAAGTAGAGCCGGGTACGGTTCTTGATATGCAGCTGGCCACCACCTTGAGCGCTGGTTTAAGTGCTGAAGGCGATGAGTTTTTTGCTAAAATCACCAAAGATTACGAAGTGGATGGCATGGTTGTTATTCCACGGGGCACTCTTGTCCACGGTAGTGTGTCGAGAATGAAAGCCAAGGCCAGAGCCGGCCGTGATGGTTGGATGTCGACGAATTTTGACTATATGATCACCCCTGATGGTCGGGAAATTCCGATTGAAGGAAAGTACTCCAGTCGTGATAAAAAATTAAAAGCTGCTGCCAAGGTTGTAGGTAAGGCTGCGGGTTTTACTGCTGTGGGTGGTGTGATTGGTGCCTTTATGGTGCTTAAATACGGCGGATTGCCTTTGGTAGCTGCAACGGAGGGCTATGCTCTTGCCGGTGGTGCTGCTGTGGGTGGTGCTGTTGGTTTAACCACGGCGATGGTTAAAAAAGGTAAAAGTGCTAATATTCCTGTAGGTGCTGAGATTCGTGTTCAGTTGCAAGAGCCAATGGCCTTGCCGACCGTAACGATGCCCGATGCCGCTGCCGATAACTATATGGT
>CAYGPY010000346.1:0-2904 GCA_964351765.1 uncultured Vampirovibrionales bacterium | reverse complement strand
GCGCATGGCTTCGTTTAGCTTTTTTTGCAGGCTGTCATTTTCGCTTTTGCAGCGAATGAGTTCCACAACCACTTCATCCAAGCCCGACAGCTTATCATCAAGCAGGCGCCCTAAGTCTTTTAAAATACCGTCTTTAACTTGGCCCACGGTCTCAATCATCACGGCCAAATTGCCATCTTTCGCACCCGTGTTGGCACTAGCAATGGCTTGTGAGTGCTGAGTCAAGCTGGTTTTAACACCGGATTGATCGGCAGGTACCGAGCTGTAAGGCTTATAAGTTGGCTCATCTTCGGTAGAGGCCACAACCGTGGCGTTACCTGTGTAGGCATTCGTCGCATTAAGAGACGCACTGCGAGAGGCATTGCCATTGGCCTGAATGCCTAAGCGCATCCGAATGGTATCAAACGACTCACCATCTTTGCGCAATCCAACGGCCTTACGCAGTTGATCGAGCTGGTGGTGCTGAAAAATAATTTGGCTGGTTTTCTCATCACGCTTGGGTTTAATACTCAACTGATGCACGTATTCCATCAGCACAGAATCCTCGATGCCAAGCAGTTCTTTGACATAAGAAGCGGTGTAAGGAAAGGTGTCAGTAGTCAGGTTAACCATGGAAATCAAATCCCTCAAAGCGGTTGAATACAGTACATAATGATGAAACCAAACAGGCACAAATCGCCTGAATCTAATTACTCCACATCGTAGCATAAGGACCAACTCCAACCAACCAAATGTAAAGACGATGCAACAGGGTCGATGCAAGGGAAACCGCAGCCCTCAGGACTTGAAGAGTCCCTAGGGATGAGGTTCACTTTAGTGGGAACAGGCCTTGCTGCTGCCCAAAGGGCAGTGCTATCGAGCTCTAAAATCAAGAAACATCTTGAAGAAAAACTCTCTTTGAACGAAAATACCTACTATAGCAGTAACGAAAGTCTTCATGCCCCACTCAAAAGAAAATAATCAAAACAGCGTGGCCTTTTACACGCTGGGCTGTAAAACCAACCAGCTGGAATCCTCCACCATGGCCGATGAGTTCAAATCACACGGCTGGGACGTGGTTCCCTTTGACGAGCCTGCCGAACTGTACGTGGTCAATACCTGTACCGTCACCGAGCGTGGCGATAACGAGTCAAAGCGGGTGATTCGCCGCGCACATCTCTCTAATCCCGAAGCGCGCATTGCCGTAACCGGGTGCTATGCCCAAGTCTCCCCCGATGAAGTGGCCGGATTAGACGGCGTCAGCTACGTGATTGGCAACAATTTTAAAGACGACGTCTATCAAATCGTCACCAATACGCCTGTAAATCTCTCATCTGAACCCACGTATGTTCAGGTCAGCGACATTGATAAAAGCCGTATTATGGAAGGTGCTTCACAAGCCAGCATTGATAGAACCCGTGGTAGCCTTAAAATTCAGGATGGCTGCGATTACAAATGCACGTACTGCATCATCTGGGAAGCACGTGGCCTGTCTCGAAGCCTGCCCCTAGAGGACATCAAAACACACCTTAAACGCATGGTCTTTGAAGGCTTTAAAGAAATCGGCCTCACCGGCATTAACATAGGTCAATACATCTGCCCTGATACCGGTGCGGACTTAAGCGACCTCCTTAAAGCACTCTGCACGCTCGATGGCGACTTTCGAATCCGACTCACCTCACTCGATCCGCTCGAAGTGCCCGACAAGCTGGTAGACACAATGGCAGACTCCGAGGGTAAAATCTGCCCACATTTCCATTTGTCGGCTCAAAGTGCTGAAGATACGGTGCTCAAGCGGATGGCTCGACGTCATCACGTGAAAGATATGATGCACGTGTGCGCTTACATACGCGAGCGGATGCCTCACGCTTCGATCGGATCCGACATCATTGTGGGCTTTCCGGGTGAAACCGCAGAGCGATATGAGACGACTTACGCCAATCTTGAAGCCTGCGGGATGAACTACTTTCACGTGTTCAGCTATAGCAAACGCAAAGGCACACCTGCAGCCGATTATCCCGATCAAGTACCCGATCCCCAAAAGAAACAACGGGCTGGCAAATTGCGCAACTTAGCCGAGCACCTCAGCATGAGCTATCGAGAGCAATTTATCGGGCAAACCCTTACTGTGATCGTTGAAGACAGTGGCCTGAAAGGCATGAGTGAGAACTATATTCCGGTCATCCTTGATACCGACACCCCCTTGCAGCCCAACACCCGTGTGGATGTAAGCATCGCCTCGGTTACCAACGACGACACCACAGGTCACGTTATCAAGGCCTATGAAGATAAGCCCGCTTTGACAGTTATTTCTTAAAATACGGCTTTTAAATGAGCATGCCTCTCCCCATTCTTGCGTGTCCGTTCTACAATAGAGCTATGAAATTTCAGGATTACATTCACAATGGTGCTCCATCAGAGTCGGACTCCGAAAACAAGCTTGCCAGTAAGGACTATGTCGTGCTCGACATCTCGCCTGTGTCGTGGCTGAAGTACATGGCCATTTTAGCTGCCGTCACGATGTCGCCTTTTTTACTTATGGGCTTTATGATGCAGGGTCTTGGCAGTTTTATTCCTTTTATTCAGCTTACGTTACTCAGTACGGTTGTGTATTTTGGGCTTTCGTTTTTCACCATTAAGTATACCTATCGCACCATCATTTCTCCTCGTGGTATCACGCGCCCTTTTGATTTCCCAAGATGGGTATTTATCAAACCCTCTGGAGCGATGACGATGCGTCAAGAAATGCTATGGCAAGAAGCTGGGAAAACGGAAGAAACAGGCTTACCGTTTTTTAAAGTACTTCGCCTCTACCCAAGCAATCACAATGAAGAATCCTTCGCCGATCGCAACCGTGGCGTTTTAGATTTTCCTTTGTTTTTAGGTAAAGAGAGTCATCAAGCCTTTATCAAATACGCCAAAGAC
>CAYGPY010000345.1:0-2948 GCA_964351765.1 uncultured Vampirovibrionales bacterium | reverse complement strand
GCACCACCAATGGTAGAGGCATTAACCGTAATACCGTTGGTTTCATTGAGATAAGCATTGGTGCCGGTTGTTAGGTTTGCTGTTGCAATGGTGGTATCAACGTGATTGCCAGATGTTCCGAAATAGCCACCTGCATTAACCGTCAGTGTGTTACCCACAACGGCTTCAGCAGCAATGTTACCGCCAGCTGTTAAACTGACATTGGCACCACCTTGTGTATCCAATGTACCAAGTACCATGTTTCCACCGGCTACCATGGTAATGTCTTGGTTGCCTGTTCTAATCACGTCATTTACGTCGTTAAATACAATGTTACCGTTGGTGGCGGTTAACGTTAGAGAGTTGTTCCCCAGTGCTAAAAGGTTATCGCTTAAATTATCAATCGTAATATTGTTATCGGCCAGTAAGTTAATATTAGTACTCTGGGATAGAGCTTCAAGATAGGTATCAACCAAAAAACTATCTGTTGGAACAAGGTAGTTGTTCAGTGTTGCCTGACTAACGTTAATGTTCCATTTGGCACCTTGGTATTGTTCAACAAGCTGACGTTGGGTTGTTGATAAAGAATAATCATAGATTAAAATTTCACCAATATCCCCTTGCCAGTTTCTGCCTGTACCAGCAATTCGGCCAATATCAAGCAGATTACCATTGGTGCCAGAAAAAGAAGAGCCATACTGATACAACTGAGATCCATCAAGATAAGCTCTTGTTGTCGCTCCGTTATTATTCATTCCATAATAAAACCATTGATTATAAGCTGCTGTGCCAGCACGGTTCCAGTTATTACCAAAACCTGTTTGATAGCCACCGGTCCAAAGTCCTTGGTAGAATCGTGGTGCTCCCCATGAACCGAAGGCAAAGCCATCAGCTGTTGCCATTCCCACGACAAAGGTTTCTGCACCGGTACCAAGGTTTGCAGCATTAGATGATAATGTGGTATCTAGATAGTCATTGCTAAAACGAAGTACGTCCAAGCCGTTTCGGGCAGCACCAATCAAGGTAGGGCGATTCCCTCCCGAACTTGTTGCGTTGTAACCATTACCCGATTTGTCATTCCATTGGTTAACACTGGAGCCGGTGGTATTAATGGTACTTGAATCACTTGCATCAAGCCAGAGCAGTGGATTTAAGTCATTTGGGGTAAATGATTGAATGGTAATGTTGGTTGGATCTAGTAATAAGGTACCTTTGCTTCCGTCAACGGCAGTGAGATCGGCAAAGCCCCAGAAATCAAGAAATTCCTTACCGGATACTTCGGCAAAACCACCCTTACCGGAGTTAACGCCGCCTCGTCCATAAATGTTTCCAGAAAAAACAGTGTCCTCATCGCTCCAAAAAATAACTTTACCACCATCTCCGTCTGTAAATGCATCAGCAAAAACATAGGTGTCGTTATCAGTAATGTTTAATGTGGCACGTTCAACATCACCCGTACCTTGGAAGTCGCCACCAACGAGAACGGTACCACCGCCAAGATCGCCCGAGACATCGATATAAGCACCTTCATTGATAACGGTGTCACCGAGCATTTCAATATAGCCGCCTTGTTGTCCCCCCCCACTTACAGCAACAAGCCCGCCGGCGTTATAGGTTTTATTACCTCGAATTCTGATTTCACCCGCATGATTACTTTTATCTGTTGCCCCTGCATAGAGTAAACCTGTGTTGGTAACGAGTGTTCCAGCACCCTCGGCATTGATGGTGATTTTACCGCCACGATCAATTAAGCCGGTACCAATAATCACACCGTCATTGTTTATAGCATTAGCAATAACTTCATCGGCAAGCTTGGCTTTTAAGGCAACCTCATGTGCTTCTAATATGCCACCGTTATAGATGGCCACGTTTAGATCCGAAATAACGTCTTGAATGCCTTCGTCAATAACTACGTCAACGGTGGTGTTATTACTAAGATGAAAAGACATTTTATCGCCAACCGTTAGATGAATACTGCCGTCTTCGGCAATAATATTACCCAAGTTGGCTACACCTGAACCTGCTAGAATGGCATAGTTTGATACATTAATATCACCTTCATTAACGATTGCCGCTCCTGAAGAACCTACGTTTTTCATTAAATCAATGCTGTTTGCATCCATATTGGCAATGTTGAGTGTGGTTGCTAATAAGGATGCGGCATTGATTTGAGCCGTGTTGGCGATTTGAATCCCGGCCGTGTTTTGCAAGCCAATCATCCCGTTGGCATTAATAGAGCCTGCAATGTTACTGATGTTGCCACCAATCACTTGGTTGATAATAGAGCTTGAGGCTCCTGGCATAATAAAATTAATAGTTTCGCCGTTGGTTAAATCAAAACTAATGTAGCTAATAATAGCTGTGTCTGAGGCACTGGTAATGGTCATAATGCTATCGGTCACATCAATAGTGACGTTGCCTTCAACTACATTCCAGCCGGTAGGCAAGGCATAAGCGATACTTGTAAATATGATGTTATATACACCCATCACAAGCATTAACACCACAATAGCAACCACTTTTTTGAAAAGAGTTTGCTGGAAAGGGGTATTTAAATGTAGTTGTTTAGACATTAAGCACTGGTTACCCGCACACTGTAAATCGTTATATCGCTGTAATACACACTCAATTACCGGCGATTGAAAAAAGACATGAAGGTTTCTCTGTTATCTCTATCGACAATTAGTGAAAAACCTTAAGGGCGGTACAGTGTTTGAATTAGAAGTTGGTGCTATATTTTGAAGCATTTCTGGACTATTTTTTTACTTTGAAACAGCAAAAATGGTGTTTCAAACAAAAAAGAGAGAGCCGAAGCTCTCTCTTTTTAAACTGCTTTAAACCGCAATTACTTTTTAGCAACGGTGGTTTTAAACTGTTTGCCAGCGCGGAAAACAGGAACGTTTTTCGCAGGAATTTTGATTGGCTTGCCAGACTGTGGGTTACGGCCTGTGCGAGCTGCACGTTTGCGA
>CAYGPY010000344.1:0-2954 GCA_964351765.1 uncultured Vampirovibrionales bacterium | reverse complement strand
ATAATTTTAACTACTTCGTGATTCGCGAGCAGGCGGGATTCCATTGCGTGAAGATACGACTCGATTTTATAAATTAAACACTTCTTCGGAACGTGGATTCCCGCCTGCGCGGGAATGACGGTATCAATAGTTTTCTTAAAAACCCTAAACGTATTTACCTGGGTTTTTGTTTAATAGCTTGGCAATATGCGGGTGTGACTCTTGGATGTCTTCAACAACTTGTTTAACAAAATTCTGAAGGTCTTCACCTAAAAACCATTTCGATTTGAATAAATTAAATGGTCCTTTTAGATCTCTCACTTTCAACATAGAGCTAGAGGAGTCTTCTCCCGAACGAACAAAATCAACTTCAGCTTGCCAAGGCTCAAACTCAATTTCAATTTTATCTTGAAGCCTTTCTTCAAGCTGTTTTGATGTATCTTTGGGAATCGTAAATGTGGTTTTACTTGTAAATGCATTGTAGGTGTATTTTTCTTTAAATGCCTTATCAACTTTCGCTCTTATCTTTGCCAAAGGCGACATCCGTTCAGGCGTAACCGAAACAGTGCCAGTAGATCTCATATAGCCCGTATACTGAACATCGGCCTCTTCAAAAACATCCTTAGCAACTTGCTCCAACACATCATTAATTTCCTCAAGCTCAGCCCGAGACTTGATATGCTCACCAAATTGAACCTTGTTTGATGCGGATGAAAATTTTGGGGTCACTAATTTCATAATATATACTCCTTAAACACGTTGATTGCCACCTATTCTATTACAGACATAACTCAGGGTCATCTCATTTTCATCTCACTGCCTTCGTACTATGCTAGCGCTGTTAACTTTACTGACTGTTTCGCATAAGGACATACACTATGACCGAAGGTCGTTATTACAAGGTTGATTTTCCTCTGGGAGAGGGCAAGACCGATTACGAGAAATACCTGCGTACCAGCGAATTACTTTCACTGCAAAAAACCAACGACGAGGCGGCTAGCCCCGATGAGCTTCTGTTTCAGGTGGTTCACCAAAGCAGCGAACTCTGGATGAAGCTTCTGCTCAATGAACTTGAGCGTGCTATCACATTCATCAACAACGATGATCTTTGGAATGCCACCCGCTCCATGCACTTGGTGACCGACATCCAACTCCTTCTGATTGAGGGCGTGGATATGATTGCTCAGCGTATTAGCATTAAAGAGTATGAACATATCCGCTTGGCCTTAGGGCAAGGCAGTGGCATGGAATCCCCAGGGTTTAACCGAATTTTAGAAGGCCTGCCAAAACTGCGCAGCACCTTTGATGCCCTGATTAAACGCCGTGGCGTGCCGTTGCTTGAAATTTATGAAGACTATCAAAAGCACAGCGATCTACACACCATTGCCGAGAAGATGATGGACTTTGATGATTATTTTCACAAATGGCGTCATCATCACTATGATTTGGTGTCCCGTACCATTGGCATTGATAGCAACTCGCTAAAAAACCTATCTGTGGAAGTGCTTACCAAGGGCATGCGCTATCGCTTCTTTCAAGATCTGTTAGACGTGCGCAGTGAGCTAACCAACAAAAGCGCCGTGGCATACGGTGGCAAGCCTTTAGAAGAATAAGATTTTTCTACATCAAACAGAGGACAGCACCCCATATAGGGGAGTCGAAACGCCCTGAGTGCATATTAAAATAGAGAAATAACGTCAATAATCTTTATTTTAACGAATGGGCCTATGACTCACCTTGCTCAAAACAGCAACACCCAAGCCCCCCGTATCAAAACGGGGACGGTTCGTGCTGAATTTGAAAAGCTCAGTAAACGAACATTACTTCAAGAGCGTTTTAAACTCACCGAGTACGTTCCAAGATTTTCTTCATTTTGGTGGAAACGACTGATTGGGCGGATTATGCCCGAAGGTTTGATGCGCACTATTATGCAAGAAAAACCAAGGCACCTTATTCATATTGGGTGCCCTGATGGCTACCTTGGTATTTTATTAGCCTCACGCTTTCAACATATGCGCGTTACCTGTTTGGTGAGAGAGCCCCTCAAAGATCCAATTATCAACAGCATTATCCGACGCCTCCCCAATCTCTCTGTGATTTGCGGTGATGTGCATCAACTCAATAGCAAACTTCAAGACAGTAACGCGCCGCAATGCGATTTAATGATTCTACAAGACTGGCAATTATTAGCCCAACAAGGTAATCAACTGAATGAAGCCATTGAAACGGCAAGTGTGTACTTAAGTCGTTATGGTAGCTTGTTTTTTAAGTACGACACCGTACCCAACTGGATTAAAGAAAAACTAGGCCAACCCACCATTTTGCCCGAAGGCGTGCTTCATGAAACCGGCTTTTCAATCGAATCCGAGCATACCTTTCATCGCTTTTTTGGCATTAAAGCCGGTGGTTATCTCCAGTCTCGCAAGCTAATTCCGGTGAATCCGTTTGAAAAAGAAGAAGAACGCCAGCAAAGCAAGGCTCCCAAAGCCAAAGAAAGCCAGAATAACGCTCACGACAACGAGATGCTGGACTTTATCTTTCAAGACGCGGCCAAATAGGGCTCTTTTAGAGCCTTAAAGTTTTGTAACCACCACGAGTCATAAACGATAATTTTGCATGGCCTTACGCTATACTGTTGTGGAGAGTTGGCGTATTGTGTTGGTTTGGCGCAATGCATTTCATTAACAAATCGCATCCAATCAACCCGCATCAAGACCATCTGGCATGGTCACGCTTGCTCTATATACGAGTTAGGGTCATTCTCATTTTTTTGCAGAATGTTTTACCCGCAAGGACAAGCCATTTCCTATGTTATCCTGTGCCGCTTGTGGCCATTACAACGCACCTGACAGCAAATTCTGTGACCAATGCGGTCGCAGGGTTGATAACGCCTGCAAATCTTGCGGGTTTGATAACCTGCCATCGCAAATTTTTTGTGGCCAATGTGGCTCGCAGCTTCAAGAAGAAATCTTACC
>CAYGPY010000343.1:0-2960 GCA_964351765.1 uncultured Vampirovibrionales bacterium | reverse complement strand
GCTATGGCCGATGGCGGCGGCGGTATGCCGGAAGGTGGCTTTGAGGCGATGGAAATTCCGGTTTCTGCCCCACCCGTTAGCATTCGTTTTCTGACTCAGAAGGCAAAATAAGCATCTTAAATTCACGATAATTCTAGAATTTAGAAATCAAATTTTGGAATATCGAAAAAACAATAAAAAGCTGGATTCACATGAATAATGTGTTTCCAGCTTTTTTATTAACTTATGTTACAAAAACATCAAGATCTTCCTCAAAAGTCCGACCCTATTCTTATCAGGAACACAGTGGTTCATTCATCAGGATACAGACCACGATAAACGAGAATTTAACTGTTGTTGAAATGAAGTGATAGAAGAATCAGTAAAGAGATAGAAATAGAAGATAGAACCAAGGTAAGAACTCAAGAAGACGTAGTTAAAACCCATTGATTGACTAACTTATTGACTATAACCATTAAAACCGACTTCCGCGCCGCTATGAGGGAGTTAACTGTTTTTGAAGACCAAGACGAATAAAAGCCCGAGTGAAGAACACAAAAAAAGAAGACACCGAAAAAGCAGATACGATTTCAGGATAGGACCGATGATGAAACACGATCAAAAGAGAAGACTGTAGAAAGAAGATAGAACACGACGACTGAACGCTATTTATAAACACGAGATAGACCCACTAATCACCAACGCAATCACACACGACCATGTCATTAGCGATGACTGATGTAGAGAAACAAAGACCGCTGTTTTGCAATGAATCTGGCTATACAGATTGAATTTGTACTGACTAAAAAACAGCTGGAGAGAGATTGACCGACCATGTACAACTTAAGCAACACAACCAACACGAATGCCAACGGCCTTAAAAACTGCTTGTCTTGCAGCCGAGCTTATCTTGGTAGAGAAGTAATGTGCCTGCCGTGCTTGGACAAAGACGAGATCCACTTCAAACGGGTGTTTGACTATGTGCTCTGTAATCCAGGAAGTGCCATTGATGAAATTGCACGATCTACGGAAGTACCGAGTGAAACGGTATTTCGCTACTTAAAACAAGGGCGCTTAAAATTTAATGCCAACGCAGCGTCAACATCATGTTATTCATGCCAAACACCACTCAGCCAGCTTGAAAAACGCTATTGCACCACGTGTGCGAAAAGCATGACGCGCCAAGTGGTTCGCCACAAAATCAACAACACCGGCACCACATCAAACAATACTAACTTCACATCAGAACGTCGCTACGATCCTCGCCAGTATGGCCTAGGTAAACGACGTTAGGTTATAACCAACCTTCAACACAATCAGATTTAACTCGATGACCATAGATAGCTAGACTCTTGGTCCAGCTATCGAATTCCACATAACAATAACGACTCGACCCACGCAGGCAGATGCTGTATAGAGATACTCTCTCTTACTCACAGCACCTGCCTTTCTTTTTTACTTAACGGGCTTATCTGTTATATCACCCCACAAGCCAACATCGCAAGGTATAATAGAATCACTGAAAATAGTAAACAATGCGCTAATACCTTTATATTTAGCCTTATGGAGAGTGAATCTATATGTCTTTATCAAAGAACCCCGCCTTTCGTACCAAACCCACCGCCTTAATTATGAAAGAAGCCAGTGGTAGCGATCACAAAGGCGGCTTAAAACGAGCACTATCAGCGGTGGATTTAACCGCCATTGGGGTGGGTGCCATGATTGGGGCTGGTATTTTTGTTTTAACCGGAACCGCCGCTAAAGAACACGCGGGTCCTGCGATTGTTTTATCCTATGTGTTTGCCGGATTTGCCTGTGTACTGGCTGCATTGTGTTATGCCGAGTTTGCATCTCGCTTCCCGATTTCCGGATCGGCCTACACCTATTCTTACGCGAGTGTGGGTGAATTGTTCGCTTGGATTATTGGTTGGGATTTGGTACTGGAATATACGATTGGCGCTTCCACGGTCGCAGTGGGGTGGACACACTATCTTGATAAATTGATTCCCGTACCCGATTGGCTGGTTGCTAGTTCGATAGCCGGACATGAGGTTAATTTTCTGGCGGGCATTATGATTTTATTGCTTACCGGATTACTCGCCATTGGTATTAAAGAATCTGCTCGATTTAACGCGGTTATTGTGGCCGTTAAATTAGGTGTTGTTCTGTTTGTTATTTTAGTGGGTGCGTTCTATCTTACCCCTGCCAACTGGCATCCGTTCACCCCGTTTGGCCCCAATGGTGGCATGTGCCCAACAGGTGAGTTTTGTTTTGATGGTATCTTTTCGGGTGCGGCATTGGTGTTCTTTTCTTACATTGGTTTTGATGCCGTATCAGCTGCCGCTGAAGAAGTGGAAAACCCACAAAAGAACATGCCCATCGGTATTATTGGTTCGCTGTTAATTTGTACGCTCCTCTATATTTTAGTAGCGGGCGTTATTACCGGTATGGTGCCTTACGATCAGATTGATGCGGGTGCACCTTTGGCCGCTGCCTTTGGATCGGTTGGGATTGACTGGGCCGAGAACCTCATTGGGATTGGTGGTGTTGCGGGCTTAACCACTGTGATGTTGATTTTATTATTATCTCAACCCCGTATTTTTTATTCAATGGCGCGCGATGGTTTAATGCCAAGTTGGTTTTCAACCGTGCATCCAAAATTCAGAACACCCTTGAATGCCACGATTGTGACCGGTGTGTTATCAGCCATTATTGCGGCGGTTGCCCCAATGGAAGATCTGCACCATATGGTAAGTATCGGTACCTTGTTTGCCTTTACGATGGTGTGTGCCAGCGTGTTGATTATGCGCTACCGTGAGGATGAAGTGTCCACAAAAACCACGATGCAAGTGGTGATGTTATCCGTTGGCCTTGGTATTTTAGGGGTCGCTCAAACGATCTCGGCCAGTGGTGAGTCTTCAATTATTGTGCAAGACTTTCCACTACTAAAAGAAGCCGCCGGTGTGTTGTTTGTATTAGGT
>CAYGPY010000342.1:0-2992 GCA_964351765.1 uncultured Vampirovibrionales bacterium | reverse complement strand
GTGCCCCTTCTGCAAAATTGCGTGACGGGATAACGGCAAATTAATTATTATTTACTTCACAATGACAACAACCGTGGAGTAAATACTAATGCCAACCGCACCGACTTTAGATTCCGTTAAACAACAGTTCGATGACTGGCGCGCTGATCCTAATAAAGCGCGTAAAATTCCAGATTATTTGTGGAATAATGTCGCCGCGCTATTGGAGCATTATAAAATATCAAAAATCACTTCTACGCTGCGATTAAGCTCGTCACAGCTAAAAGCACATTGCCAGCAACCGCTGCTTGGCAATAAAAAATTAATAAATAAAAGCATAAAAAACGCTTCTCGCCCCATTAATTCTTTTGTTGAAGTGGCACTGCCAACCATCAATGAGCAGTCTACCATTGAGATTATCAGATTCGATGGCGCTGTACTTCGAATTAAACAGCCAGACCGAGAAGGACTGTCACTGCTCGTCAATTTATTTTTAGGATAAAATCATGCTGCAATTAACGCCTCATATGCGATTATTACTGAGCATTCAACCCGCCGATTTTAGAAAAGGCATTGACGCGCTCGCTTCAGTTTGCCAGCTACAGTTGCAAGCAGATCCATTTTCTGGATGTTTGTTTGCATTTTGCAATAAATTAAAGACTTCCGTTAAATTACTGGTTTATGATGGCACAGGATTTTGGCTTTGTATGAAGCGATTTTCACAGGGAAAATTACGCTGGTGGCCTAGCTCGCAAAATAGCGCTCAAGCGGTGACACCCGCAATGCTACAGATTTTATTAAATCAAGGAGATCCATCAAAAGCGTGTTTGGCGCAAGATTGGCGACCCATTCAACTTAAAAATAATTAAGCTGCTTTTAATAGGCGCAACTGCGCCAAAGATTCTTTGTAGCGCCAGGGAACCCACTCAGCCGGATTTTTAAAAACCGCTGATCGGTTCTCTTGCAAAGCCGTCAAATAGTCAATCGGATTTTCTTTTGATAAAATCGCCGTTTGAATCAGGCTCGTTAAAATGCTCCCAATCACAGCGCCGTGCTCCGTTTTATAAAACAGCGCTCCTTTCCTCACGCGAATCGGAATTTTAAGCGCACGCTCAACAATATTATTGTCGATGGGGCAACCAGGGACCACTAAAAATCGCCGAAGTTTTTTCCAGTGCTTTAATAAATAGCGGATGGATTTTCCAAGCGCACTATTAGGTTCAACTTTTTTTTGTGCTAACTGGTCCTTCAACCATTTATTTAATGACAGCATAACAGGCTTACTGTAAGTGCGATGAAATCGAAAGCGCTCTTGTGCAGACATCGCTTTTGTTCGCCCATCATTTTTATAGACTTTGCCCAACTCATGCATCACATGCAAACAAAATTCAGGGAAAAAATCGACTAATTCTTCAAATTTTCGAAATCCATGACTCAAACAATTACAAACTATCGTTTTTATTGATTTTGGTAAATTGTGACTAAGCGCATCACACATTTGCTTGGTCGGTGGCAGCGTGGCATCGCGATACTGTAATAACCGCTCTAAATTTTCACCCGCGTGGCGTCTCCCCGTGTAATACAGCGCAACAGGATGACCCTCCATTTTTCCTACAATACACGACGTATACATGCCTCTGCGCTTTTTCTCAGGATTTCTTTTATTTTCCTTAATCACCGAGAGTATTTTAGCCGGTGTATCATCGTTGTAAACCAGGTCTCCATTGGCAAGACCTTTTTCTAAAACACCAATCACTGGATAACCGCTATTGGCCACGTCTTCGCAAAGCTTATATTGATCTGAGGACGGCAGCCGAAAATTGAGATAATTTTGAAAATTTTCTTGCCGATGAAAAGGCACGCCCACATAATATTTTTGTGTCACAAGCATCGCTTTAAATCGCGCATCATATTTTTCATCGCCAATTGGACTATCAGGTTGTGCTGGCACTATAACGCCGCATAAAGCACAACGTAGTTTATCGATATGATAATGGTAAATAGTCGCTAATGATGAGTTACCCGCCACACGAATAATCGTGCCAGGCTTAAATACATAGAGTTTTCCGCCACAAGACAAAATACAAGAATCGCCAGGCTTTAATTGCGTGTGATTAACAGTGATTTTAATCGCATCAGGATACGCCTCATGGGAATAGCGTCCATGGCCTGGCTTTTTAGCTGAGTCAATTTGATCGATATTGATAGCGCAATTTTTTTCACCTGCACCGGATGATTGAGTAGAAGCTTCATCACTCGCTGATACAGAAGCATTTTTCTCTGGATTTGTCTCACTATGGCCTGAAGCATTTTTGTCAGATTTATTGCTCTTTTTCTTTTTTTTCTTCTTGCCTGAACTGGCTGATCCAAAAATAAGGCGCTGTAGTTGGCGAATGCTGATTTTATTTTCTTTCAGTGCTTCAGGTAACCAAGTTGCCAATTCAACACAGCCAACAAAAAAATCTTGGTCGTCTTGGGTTAATCCACTTTGATGCAATCGTTTAAATACAGCATCAATTTCTTCAGGGGATTTGTTAATCACCAGCGGTATTTTTTGATTGGCTGTAGCCATGGCCGTTCTCGCCGTAAGTTTGTTTATTGTTTGGTGAGTATAAAGCTAAAAATGAATAAGCAATAGATCGGGGCTATCAACAAAAATTTGGCGCTAAAGAGCTCAGGATGCGGCCTCGCTTAATACAAATCTTCTTTTTATGCACGCAATTTTGCGGAAGGGGCACGAAAAATTAAAAATAGGACAAAAATCAGGGGTTATGAAACAACCTGAAGTCACACTTTAAATTATATGCTAAAATCTAAAGCGTGACTTTAGATATCTGGAGACAATATGTACATAGAGAGAATTCTTAATATAAAACAATTAGTTGAAGATAAATCCTACTTTCTCTTTGGTCCCCGAGCCACTGGTAAGTCTTCGCTTATTGAACACACCTTTAAAGATCAAGCACTTATCATCGACTTGCTGCATTCAGAAATTTATCGTCGATTATTGATG
>CAYGPY010000341.1:0-2994 GCA_964351765.1 uncultured Vampirovibrionales bacterium | reverse complement strand
GTAGCCATACTGATGAAACAGGGCATTGGCCTTACTTTCAACAAACTGCCACAGTCTAGCTTCGTCACCAAAAATATCCTGCGTGCCCTTGGGGCGCTTGAGGGCTTGTTGCGGTTTTTGTTTGTTATTGGCGTGTTGTGCTGTTTTTTCAGTCATAGGTTTGTTTCTACTTTTTAATGTGCTGATTTAATCGGCTGTCTATTCTTGATAAAGTAACATAATAACGAAGGTTTGATTATGCTTTTTACTAAAAAGCAACGAAACGAAATACAACAATAAGGGATGCATCGATGATGAACACCAATTTTAATAACGCGCAATTTGGTCAACTTCGCTTGGGTGAGAAATCAATACGGTCAGCTGTGGCCAATGATATGTCTTCACCTAAGTCC
This sequence comes from uncultured Vampirovibrionales bacterium, assembly GCA_964351765.1. GTDB lineage: Bacteria > Cyanobacteriota > Vampirovibrionia > Vampirovibrionales > Vampirovibrionaceae > CAYGPY01. The sequence continues at coordinate 2,602 of CAYGPY010000341.1, read as the reverse complement.
TTGTATCCAAGACGAAATCCTGTTGATCAGATTCGTGATTATCGTGCTCTTCGCCAACGCTTTAAGGCGCCTATTTCCTTGCTAGACCGTGCTGGTTTGGATATTGAAATCAGAGGGCATCAGCCTGATTCTGAAATGGGATTGGCTCATGATTTGGATATGCCTGTTATTGAGGCACGTTTGCTGGATAAGAATAAGAATGTTCGGTATTCAGTTTTAGAAACAACACAAGAATCGCCGCTTGACGTGATCTGCAAAATAATTGCTGAAGGTGTAAACCGACTGACAGTGGCTGATGATGCTGATGTAAGTTTGAATCCGCCAAAGCGACATGAAGATCCAACGAATACGTGGACAAGTACTAACGTTACGATGAGTCGATTACAGCGACTTATAAGTCAAATTAAAACGAACCATGCCGTTGGTTATAAAGGATGGCAAGAAGATTAATGACGGTGAGTATTGATTTGAATAACGTTGAGTTTGGCGCATTGCGGGTGCGCGAAAAATCCATTGATGCGGCGACTCAAAAACCGATGTCTTCGCAATATCGTCAGGCGCGCCGTGATTTTAAATCAGGCATTGATTATCTGGACAAAGCGGGTGTGGATATTGATGTGTTTATGGATGACAGCCTTGGCTATAAGCTCTTAAATGTTGCGCTCATAGATAAAGAACGTACTATCTACCGTACCTTTGTTTCAACCCCCGTTAAAAACGCATGGGATGTATTAGCCAACGCGGTGGCAATGGGTATGGAGTTGGTTAACCATGATTCGCAGACACTAAAAGAGTGGAATGAGACTGTGGATGTGTTTGATGTGGCGCCTCAACTAAACTTAGAACGTGAGGTTGTCTCGAAAACAAAAAGTCGTTTGAGTCATCGCGGTAATCGCTATAGTACAGAGTTTTTTACAACACCTGAGATACAAACAAAAATTGATAAAGCTATAGAATTAAGACAGAAGAGAAGAGGACAATAAAATGAGTATTTCAATGAATACCCATAGCGTACAGTTTGGCGCATTACGTGTGCGTGAAAAATCTATGGAAGAAGCAACGAATAAAACGACAGTAAAACACTACCGCATGGCACGTCGTGATTATAAAGCAGGTATTGATTTTCTTGACCGTGCTGGTTTGGATATCGATATTCAGGGGAAAATGCCACATCCTGAAGCAAAGGAAAAAGGCTATGTAACCACACCGAGTGTTATAGCTTATCTTATTGATCGAGATCGCAACCTAAGAGTTTCAGTTCATGGCAATGCTTCAGACTCACCATGGTCTGTTTTATCCGGTATTATTACCCGTGGTTTTGGACTTATTGATGCGGACACAATGACGCTTAAAGATACAGAAAGACCGTTGACACCTATTTACAAGCATAGAGAAGGTGTTAGAAAACCTTGGAAAAGAGATATACTGTATTACGTTCAAAGTAAATTAAGCCACCGTGGTAATCGCTACGACGCAGACAAAGTGATGCCTGAAGAATTAAAATAAACGTTTTTTCTACTTAAAAGCCCCTGATGTTTAATTACATCAGGGGCTTTTTAAATGAGCTGCTGTTTTTTTAAACCGTCGCTTCAACAATGCCTATGGCTGCTTCTTGCATTGCGATTAATTCTTTAATGCCTTCGTCCGCGAGATCGATCATTTTATCGAGTGATGGACGTGTTAAAGGAATTTTCTCACTACTGGCTTGCACTTCAATAATATGGCCATTTTTGTTCATCACCACATTGGCATCTACTTCAGCACTGCTGTCCTCATCGTAGTTCAAATCCAAAATCTCGGTGTTCTCACAAACGCCAACACTCACAGCCGCCACGGGAGAAATCAATGGAATGGTGTCGAGCTTGCCTTCGGCTTTTAGCCAATTCATGGCATCCATCAGGGCAATAAACCCACCGGTAATACTCGCACAACGGGTACCACCATCAGCCTGAATGACATCACAGTCAATGGTAATAGTGCGCTGGCCGATTTTTTCTAAATCAACCGAAGCGCGCAAGCAACGACCGATTAAACGTTGAATCTCGGTGGTGCGACCTGATACACGTTGACGCTCACGTTGGAAACGGGTGTTAGTGGCACCCGGTAACATGCCGTATTCGGCCGTCAGCCAGCCGTGGTCTTCAATATCGTTTTGATGAATGTGACGCGGCACACGCTCTTCAATGCTGGCCGTACAAATTACTTTGGTATCGCCAAAGCAGATTAATACGCTACCAGGGGCGTGTTTGGTGTAGTTACGTTCAATGGTAATATCGCGAAGAGCATTGAGCTCACGACCATCAGGGCGGGTAAACATAAGGTGAAGTTCCTTTAAAGTGTTTTTAAAATCATGTATCTCTATCAAGAAGTAACTATCAGTAAACGATAAAGAAACCCGCTATTCAATGTGTTAAAGCAGGTCAGAAAATGATATAACTGCTTAATTTTTCAAAATGACTGTGATAAAGTATCCTTAAGCTTAAGGAAGTGATCCGAATGGTTAGGGAGCCGCCTCGAAAGCGGTTGCCCCGTAAGGGGTTGCAGGTTCGACTCCTGTCACTTCCGCCACCTTACTCTTGTTTTATTTTAATCACTTAGAGTC
>CAYGPY010000340.1:0-2997 GCA_964351765.1 uncultured Vampirovibrionales bacterium | reverse complement strand
CCTCCACACATACAATGTGGCTTTTGGCATTTCAGGGATATCCCAACCCAAACGGCGGAAACCTTCAACCACAACATCGCGTCGTTCTTGATACGTTTTTACAATCTCAGGTAAGAACTCTTCGGCATGGTTTAAGGCATAAGCGCACCCATCTTGAATCGCTGAGGCCACACCATAATCCAAGTTGGTTTTCACGCTATATAAGGTTTTAACAATATGCGCATTCCCTACAGCAAAACCGACACGCCAACCTGCCATGTTAAAGCTTTTTGAGAATGAGTGGAATTCAATCGCAATGTCCTTGGCACCATCCACTTCAAAAATGCTGAGTGGTTTATACCCGTCAAACGCAATTTCACCATAAGCAAGGTCACTCACGCACACAATGTCATGCTTCTTACAAAAGGCCACCAAGCGCTCATAAAATGCTTTATCAGCACAAGCGGTTGTCGGGTTGTTTGGGTAATTCACAAAAAACAGTTTTGCTCGTTTACAGATATCTTCAGGAATACTGTCGAGATCCGGTAAGAAATTATTCTCGGCCGACAGTGGAATATAATACGGCTCACCACCCACAAGAATAGTGGCCCGTCCGTGAACAGGATAATACGGTGATGGCACTAAGCTCACATCACCACTACCCACATAGCCCAGTGTTAAGTGAGCCAAGCCTTCTTTGGAACCAATCAAAGGCTGAATTTCATTGTCAGGGTTAATCTCAACCCCATAACGACGTTGCATCCAGCCGGCAATCGCCTCACGAAATTCAGGCTTCCCTTTAAATTGTGGGTAGCCGTGGTTCTTCGGATCGGCCACCCCATCTTGAATTGCTTTGACAATAGCCGGCGGTGTTGGCATATCGGGGTTTCCCATACCCAAATCAATCAAATCAGCGCCACGTTGACGAGCTTGCTCTTTTAATTCGTCCAACCACGCGAAGACATAAGTCGGTAATTTTTGCATCCGATCCGACAACGCCACTTTGGTTGCTGCTGACGATTCTTGGGATTCTTGTACCATGCTCGACATAAGACACCGCTCCTCAAAATAAGATAGTAATACTTTTAGCGCTAGATCTAGCTTAGTAAGCCGAGTTCTAGCTGATAGAGAGGAGTGTAGCATAAACAAAGCCCTTCAAACACAAGGTGAATGAAGGGCTCTAATGGTGTTTTAGTGTGGTTTTTTGGGTTGTTAGTATGCCTAACCTGTTGGCTCAAACACCAACTGGCCCGCGGTCGGGTCAATCGTCATTTTGAACTGACGAATAAAACTTAAACCCAATAATCCGGCAAAGCTTGAGTTTTCACGCACATGAATCACAGTTGCCTGAATATCATTGGCTTCAACCCCATTCACATTCACCGTGTCCAAGTGAACCTTTGGCACATCAATACGGCCATTGGCTGTGGTAATACGAACCGACTCACCGGTATCAAGGTCTAAACCCAATTCAGCCGCAAGCTCTTCAGAAATAGACGTATAGGTTGCACCGGTATCAATAATGAAGGTACCTTTAGCCGAACGGCCGGTTTTACTGTTATAGAGTGTGGCTTCAACCATTAAAGCGTTGCGCACATTCTTTAGGGGCACAATGGACGCACCACTTAAAGTTTGTACCGAGAGTAATTGCGGTGTATTTAGTTGGCGCAAACGGTATTTGGCATACTGCACCACATCAGGGTCATTGCCGTTTTTAACTACAAATTGATACTGCGTTTGGGCTTCATTGGCTCGATCCATCCGATCTAAGGCAATGGCCATATAGTAACGCACATTTGGGTTCCCCGGATCAGCCTTATAGGCTTCTCTCATATATTGTAAGACTTGCGTCATGTCCCCTTTGCGGTAGGCCTGCACACCCGACTGATAAAAAGTCAGATCGGCCGCCTCAATCGGTAAAATTGCCAATGAAGTAATAATCGCGGCGAGAGCTAAGGAGAACATCGCCCCTTTATTAATCGCAACCCGACACAAACTTACCTGCAATGGTTTTTGTGGTGCGATTACATCATAAATACGGTTTAAAACAGTGTGAAACCAAGCCATAAGATACCCTTTATTGCTTGCAAATACTCTACATAATTCGTGCATTACTTTATGATTTATTTAAAAAAGTAATGGTGTTCTCTTAGAGTTATCGGCAGGGTAGGCGGATTTCTTTAACAATCCGATGCAAAAAATTTACGAATGGTTCAAATGGTGTAGAAAAACAGGTGAAAACACCCCTCTTACGGTATCCTTCCGATCAGGGTTGTTAACAAAAATAATTTATTTTGTCATTTACTAGCACAAAACGCCCTTGATTTGTTTTTATGCATATGGAGACCTTATCAAGATGTTAAATAGAGGACATTATTGGTAAGACATACAAATAGGATAGGGATAAGACAAGGTGTTTTACAAATAAACACCTAACAGATAATCAGGGGGAATAACGTTATGTGGGGATATAACCAACCATTTGGTGGTGCAAACATGCCGCTACCAACATATCCGGGGCCTTTACAGCCACGATACAATCCAGTTTTTGACGGCATCTTTGCTCATAATGGCACTGTAAATCCGTTTATTAACAACTTGCTTGAAGGTGTTAACTTCACGCAACACTTAATTGGCCAAGGTGCTGCTGCGCAGCAACAAATCAACCCAGGCCTTCAATACGCCAACAATGTGATTAACCCACTTGTGAACAATGCCAATCAAATTTATCAAAGCGCATTAGGTATTCCACCAGGAGTTCAAGGCTCTGTTGCAGGATCACCGGGTGTTAATGGTGGTGGCGATAATGGCTTTAGTATTACCGGTGCAGTGAAAGATATTACTGGCCTTGGTATTATTGGTGGTGTTGCCGGTGGTGTTGCTGCAGGCGCAAAGAAAGGGAAACTATTTGGTAGAAGTGGGGTCCTCGTTGGGGGTGCCATTGGTGGGACCATTGGCCTCCTCAAAAGCATCTTCTAACAAGCACTCTTCTTTAAAAATTATAAATTAACCATTATT
>CAYGPY010000339.1:0-2998 GCA_964351765.1 uncultured Vampirovibrionales bacterium | reverse complement strand
CGGAAGAGACAGGAGTCGAACCTGCAACCCTTGCGGGCGACCGCTTTCAAGGCGGCTTCCTCACCACCCGGACCTCTTCCGCACAAAGTGGTGTTAAACGATGGGGTTTATTTATTTGCCATCTATTTAACGGGGTGGATTGCTATTGTATGCAAGCCAGTGGATGAGGTCAACGTGTTGCGTCATATTTGTTGATTATGTTTGAAAACTAATAGAGTGTTGGGATGAGGAAATGGTCAGGTACCAGCTCTAAGGTCTCGCCGTTGGTTTGATTGAAGTTATGGAGCTCCACGCTAACCTGAACCTTGGTGGGCCATTGATTGGTGTGCAGACGCAGGTATTTTTTGAGATTCAGGCGCATCAGCGTTAATCGAAGCTCTTCACCAGGCTCTAAGGCTGGAATGATGAGGGTTTCTTCCATAATGCGTTCCCACTGCGCTGTTGTCTCTAGGTGGTCAAAATTAACGAGTAAGGTATCTGGATTGACGCGTAAATCACCCACATAGGCATCCACATAAAGTTTTACGGCCACGTTTAAGTGGGCCTTGCCCGTGTTGTTATACAAGTGCGCTTTGGCCATTAAAACGTTGGGTTTTGGATGGTCGTGAAACACCCATTTGGTAAAGGACTTTTCGAGTGTTGCTTTATCAAAGGCTTGCCATGCTAAATCTTCTTGCACTTCGGCGGAAACAAGACCATGGTGCTGATTTTGATGTTTGGTTTTTAAGTCCACAAAATACAGCTCTTCATCAGCTTTGTAATAAAAATCGACGGACTCAATCACAAGGGTTTGTTCCGGTGATTTGTTCAGTTTTTTTTGAGCTTGGTTAGGTGCAGGCTGTTTTTTGAGCTTTTGAATAAAGTCATCAGCAGGGGCTTTTTGCGTGACACCCCCCTGTAAGAATTTTCTAGCGGGGCGAGGCACGGTGATGGTGGGCACGTCGTTTTGGCTTGGATTGATAAACCCGCTCCCTTGTTGAGGCGCCTTGGTCTTCATCGCCGGATCATCAATTAAAATTTGTGAAAAGCCAAAGGGCGTGCTAATCAGAAAGCAAGCCATAGCGAGCATTAGAAGCGAAAAAAGTGAGTTTGGTTTAGGCATAACGACCTCTGGGTTGGGTTGCAATAAATGTGGAATGCGATGCAATCTATCTTTTGATGGGTGACCGGAAGCCCCTTTCAATTGTAGAATAGAATACAATACTGTGCATCGAATTATTTAGTAACGCGTATCCGGCACAATCCGAGTAAGAGGACTCCTCCACATGGCAACATCAGCATTATTGAAGCAGCAACTCACCAAAGAAAATGATTTAACCGCCTTTATACAGGCATTGCCTAAGGTCGAGCTGCACCTTCATATAGAAGGGACGTTTGAGCCGGAGCTGATGTTCCAGATTGCCAAACGAAATGGGGTCCCATTGCGCTTTAAGAGTGTCGAAGAAGTCCGTGAAGCCTATGCCTTTTCGGATTTACAGAGTTTTCTGGATATTTACTATGAAGGCGCTCAGCTGCTGTTGTATGAGCAAGATTTCTATGACTTAACGAGGGCTTACCTTGAAAAGGTACACAGCGAGAACGTGCGCCACGTTGAAATCTTCTTTGATCCGCAAACACACACCGATCGTGATGTGGCCTTTCATACGGTAATTATGGGAATTCATAGAGCCCTGTGTGACGCGCAACAGAAGCTTGGTATCACCTCACAGCTCATCATGTGCTTTTTGCGCCATTTAAGCGCTGAAGCGGCGATGGATACCCTTACTATGGCCTTGCCTTACAAGCATCTGATTGATGGTGTGGGTTTGGATAGTGGTGAACGGGACAGGCCGCCGATTATCTTTGAAGACGTGTTTGATGCGGCACAATCACAAGGCTGGATGCCGGTGGCCCATGCCGGTGAAGAAGGCCCGCCCGAATACATCTGGCAGGCGTTGGATTTACTGGCTGTGGATCGCATTGATCATGGTGTGCGCTGCGTGGAAGATGAGGAACTGGTTCAACGACTGATTGAAGAGCAAGTACCTTTAACCGTGTGTCCGTTGTCGAACATAAAACTTTGTGTGTTTAACACGATGGATCAGCATAATATTAAGTATCTACTGGATCGTGGGCTTAAAGTCACCATTAACTCTGATGATCCGGCGTACTTTGGCGGGTATATGAATGCCAACTATAGCGCGACTGCCCAAGGGTTGAACCTTACTAGAGCCGATTTGGCCAAGCTGGCGGTGAATGCCGTTGAAGCAAGCTGGCTGGATGATGTGCGAAAAGCGAACTTGATTGCTGAAATCGATCAGTTGCAGGCGTCGGGCATTTAATTTATACTTGGTACTTAATTCGTAATTAGGGAAATACCGGTGCAATACCGGAGCTGTGTCGCAACTGTAACTAGCTTTTGCTGGAAGCCAGAACACCAACATTACGATAAATAGAAGTCAGTAGTATCGTATTCTATTTAGCAGTCTTGCGTTTTGCGAACACAAAACCGGATGCGCTGTACCTTTGTTATTTGAAACTTTTCATCTTATCAAAGTACCAGCACAGAGGGGATTGGATGTAACGCCGTTACGCACGAGATTGATAAATAGACACACCAATCAGGATTGTGGCTTTGTCAATGTCGTTTCCCACAACATCACCATCATCAACTGTGCCGCCATTAATGCAGCCGCGGCGTTTTGCTGTGATGCGATCCTATCAGCCTGCCAATAGATACCTACAGTTTAATGCTGATAACGTGGCGATGAATTCACAAATCCCAGCCTCGTTGTTGCAAGTTGAAAGTAGTATCGAAGATCATTTTTCGGATCCTCAAAACAGCATGAGCCCGCGTCGTTTTATTGGCTTGTTTTCAGCAGGCTTGGGTGCGTCGCTCGCTGGTCGAGTGGGCTGGAAAGCAATGAAAAAGCTAGCAAGCGGTTCGAATACGTCGGCTGTTACAGAAAAGTTAAAGCCTACTAAAATTTAGAAGGCACCAAAGGCCAAGAAGTTGAGT
>CAYGPY010000338.1:0-2999 GCA_964351765.1 uncultured Vampirovibrionales bacterium | reverse complement strand
ATCGGTAATATTAAACGCTGTTTTTAAAAACGGGCGTGCAAACACCAAGGCAAGCATCGAGACAATCACAAAAATCAGTGACTGTATGATGAGGTTTGGAATAAAAAAGGCAGCAATGGCAGCGGCAACCGCACCAATGGCAAAAAACAGAAAGAAGAAACCGGCTGTAAAAATTTCAGCCATAACCAAAAACACACACGTTACCGCCCACACTGTGGCCGTAACCGGAATTGATGAAAAATCCATGAGGCAAGTTACCCAGAACAAACAAAAACACTCTAGTAATGAATACACCCTATTGTATCAATACTTTAGGTACTCTGGTAAATACACAACAAAAAACACACTATCTAATTGAGTCTTCTAACTTAGCTTGCTAAAACAAAAACTATTTAAAAGAACATTATTTGCTTGCTTTGATTGCACCGGTTTTAAGCAGAGGAAAACCAAGTTCTTCTCGCTTGGCCACGTATTGATTGGCCACTTTTTCAGCCAAGCGACGAATACGCAAAATGTAATTCATCCGCTCATCTTTACTAATTACGCCGCGGGCATCCAACAAGTTAAACGTGTGCGAACACTTCAACACATAGTCATAAGCAGGCAGAACCAAATCATTTTCAAGGGCGTTTTCCACCTCATCGCGATACGTATTAAACATCAGTGTTAACCGCTCGGCGCTCGACGTATCAAAGTTGTAGGTGGATTGCTCGCGTTCGTTCTGCAGATAAATATCACCGTAACTCAACTGGTCGTTCCAACGTAGGTCATACACACTATCGACGTCTTGCATATACATCGCAATCCGCTCGCACCCATACGTTAACTCCACAGGCACAGGCTTAATGTCTAAGCCACCAGCTTGCTGAAAGTAGGTAAACTGGGTGATTTCCATCCCATCAAGCCAGACTTCCCAGCCAACGCCCCATGCACCTAATGTGGGGGATTCCCAGTTGTCTTCCACAAAGCGAATATCGTGGTCTTCAAGCTTAATACCAAGGCGCACTAAGCTTTCAAGATACAAATCTTGAATGTTGTCAGGCGAAGGCTTCATAATGACCTGATATTGAAAGTAGTGTTGCAAGCGATTCGGGTTCTCGCCATAGCGGCCATCCGTTGGACGACGGCACGGCTCTACACAAGCGGCATTCCAAGGTTCTGGGCCCAGCACACGCAAAAATGTCACGGGATTCATGGTGCTCGCACCTTTTTCCGTATCATACGGATACTGAATGACACAGCCCTGCTCAGCCCAATACTGGTTTAGGGTTGCCACCATATCTTGAAAATTGAGAGCCATCGGCGAATTCCTACAAAGTTTGACGTTAAGTATCTCTATTATAGCGTTTCAATACTAATATATGAGACATCATCTATGCCAATCAGTGTAAGGCCCGCGTATCGAACAGTCAACTTAAGATTCTTATTTAACTCAATTTAGTTTTGGATACGAACCAAGGGTGGTGTGGCCTCGGTCTTGTCTTTATCCACAACCAGTAGCATCCAACGATGGCCCGATCGCAAGCTTTGGTTGTTCACCGTGGCACTTGGGGCTTTAAAAATAAATCGTGCTTGCTGCGTATCGGCATTAAAATCAGTCTGTTTCAATTCAGGACGGGCCGCACTGGGGTTGGATTCAGGCATCAACACAAAGACAACCGATTGCGTTTCAAAATCGACGCTTATAGGAGGTGAAAAAACCAGATCTTGCAGGCGCAGTTCAAACCGACGAAAATCGTCTTGATTGGTATCATTAAACACCTGAACCTGAGGAAAGGCGATATTTAAGCCCTGTTTAGCCCGAAAACCCATTTGATTAAGTAGCGCAAAATTCACTTCAAAACCACGGTGCGACGTATAAACCTGAACCTGTGGTTCATCTGAAGGCGGCACATCATCGCCAAAACGAACGGATGGTGCTATCAATTGGTTTTTTAAAGGCGCACTAGAACTAGCAGGTGCTTGAGATGGTGATATAAACACGGTTTTCCCCTTAGAGCTCTGTAGAACGCTACGACTACCGCACGTCTACAAAATTATCCCTCTTACTAGTAAGTAGACTATCATGGACATACCGGTTACCCAAGACAACACACGCGCTAACCCACCAATCACCATGCATTTCTTAATACTTAAATAATGACCATCGGCTACGTCACAACGGACTGAGCAATATCCACGGCGTTAGTAATCACACCGTCAGCCCCAATGGCCTGCAAGCGCTTAATCTCATCGGCTTCTTCACCGCGAGACTGTTTTGAAACCCAGGGTGTAAGTGTTTTGTCCCAGTCGTCGCAGATCTCAACCATCCACGACGTCACTTGCTCATAAGGCGGATGGATACTATTAACGGCATCACTAAAGCCAGCCATCATCATCTTGATATACAAGCGACCGAGCCGACGGTATTTTCTAACCACAGGCGGTAATTTTATGTCCAGACCTAAATCGATTTTAGGATCCAGTTTTTTAATCTTTCTAAGACTCTCTCTCGAAAAGCTAATCACGGTCACGCGATCGTAAGCATTAAAGCGCTGAATCAATTCAACCACTTTTTCTTCAAGGTCATTATTTTTACCAGAAACCACATCGCCATTGGACGTTTTCAATTCGATATAAAGGTGTGCTTTTTTAATCTCATAAAATACCTGTTGCAAGGTAGGCACCTTGGCACTGTTGTTAATAGCCGATGTTTTATAGCCTTCTTTTCCTTGCATTCCCTCAACCGTCTGCTGATGTGTCACAGGATCAAAGCGCACATAATTACGCAATTCATGCCATGAATAGGAAGTAACAGGTCTTTTCGGTCCTCGGCGAAAATCTCTAAACACACGCTCAAAGGTATCGTCGTGATAGACAAACACAACGCCCTCTTTGGTGGCCTGCACGTCTAGTTCAATATCAGCGCCCATCGCTTCAGCCTGCCGGAATGCCGTCATGGCATTTTCTGGGCGAATATCATTTTCGTTGGCCAATGTTCGCACGCCACGGTGGGCAAT
>CAYGPY010000337.1:0-3003 GCA_964351765.1 uncultured Vampirovibrionales bacterium | reverse complement strand
GGCCATATCTGCATCTTCAGATGTGGCCTCAATACGATCCATAGCAACATCCAAAGCAGGGTCGGGCATGGTAACCAAACCAAAAATTGTACCCACACCAGCAAGACCCGAAATAATACCCGTGCCCATCATAATAATAAAACGCTTATTTTTTTTGCCCGAAAACTTGACGGGCTGAAACGTATCCATCGGCGATTGTTTTGCTTGGGTTTTATAGCCCCAATGAATGGGTTTGGCTTGACTGTTGTGAACAGAGTGAGCTTGTACCAAAGAAGGGGTTGCTGTTGTCATCATTGTCATTATTTCCTTAAATTTAAATTAATCATCAAATGATTGAATATCAGGCTCATTTTCAGCCGCTTCCTTAGCCGCTTTTTCGGCTTCAGCTTCTTTTTTTGATGCTTCAGAGGCAACGAGGTCTGTGTATTTCTTTTTGCTACCCGCTGTTGTTGCTAATGCAACAGTACCAAACAGAAGGCCGATGATAATCATCATCGAATTTTCGTCACTATTTTTTGCCGCTCGATCCAATTCATCCTGCAAAGCTTGATCAGAAAAAGTAGTGACTTGATCTAAATACGTCACCATATCAGCATCACTAATACCAAACTCATTGGCGTGTAATAACAACATCGCTGCAAAATCCTGAGTATCATCGGGGGTTTCAATCAATTGCACATCACGCAAAATTGTATCGATGACCTCAGCATGATCCGCATCAGCCATGATTTGAGGCACCAATTCCGTTAAAATCGCTTTTACTTCTTGTGGATCGTTTTCTTGATAAAACGCCAACACCTCTTGATCAATGGCTTGGGCCACGTACATCACCGAACGTTGCTTGGCTTCTTCGGTCAGTAAATCAAGCTCATCAATCAACAGATCATCCGCTGCACCCGATGCATCTTGAATAATATCTTGTTGGGTTTCAGCCCCCGTGGTTACTCTGTCCGGCCCTGTAACATTATAAATACCGAAGCCACCCATCGAAAATAATGTTGTTGCTAAAGCACCCCAAGCGGTCATCTTCATTCCTTGCTTACGCTTATCACTACCCGAAAAACGCAATGCAACCGTATCAGGACTTGATGTTGTCATCAATGAGTATGGTTTACTATGGGTGGTGTTTACCAACGTGTTTTGTACCATTGCCGAAGTGCGAGGGATTACTTGAGTGGGTAGCATTACAGTAGATTCCTTTTTAATTTAGCTTGAATTCCGTTCAGATTAATCTGGAAATTTATAGTGGATTTAGTCAAATGACTTAATATTTAAGTCCTCATCAGGATCGTCATTATCAGGTTTTTTAGGCGACTCATCAGGCTTCATTTTTTCAAGTTTCTTACGGTTATCACTAGCATTACCTTTAGCAATAGCGCCCCCAAATAAAGCATAAAGGGCCAACATGATATGAGCATCAATACCATTACTGCGTTGAGTTTCATCAAATACTGATTGATCCGCAAAGGCATCAAGTCCTTCAAGATAAGTCGTTAAATCCGAATCAGAAATACCAAACTCACTTGAGTGAGTTAACAACAAACGGGCAAATGATTCCGTATCACCAGGGGTTACAATCCCTTGAACCTCAGAGAGAATCAAATCAATGGCCTCAGCGTGATCCGGATCTTTCATCAAAGCAGGTGCAAGCTCAGTCAACACGGCTTTAATTTCAATGTCCGATCCCGATTGCTGCATATAAGCAAGAACTTCCGTATCAATGGCTTCAGCCACACGCTGTAAGGCATCGGCTTTGGCATCATTGGTCATAAGCGTCAAGTCAGGCAACAACATGGCATCCGCCTGATTCGAAGCGGCTTCGATATTATCTTGCTGTGTCTCAGCCCCCACCGTGTTGGTATCGTTTAAAATTGGTGAGGCTATATTCAGACCACTCGTCACAAAAAGCGAACTAGCTAAAATCGTCCAAAAACGTTTTTTAAACGTTAGTTTTTTCCGAGATGGTTTGTCATCTTTTCCTGCAAAGCGAAGTTCTAGGGTATCACTCTTCATCGTTGTCTTTATTGGTTTTGCTGAACTAAAGAGTGGCAATAAATCTGTTGAAGCCTGAATAGAGGTCAAAATAGTCGTTGAAGTTTGCATCAAACATATCCTTTAAAAATATATATAGTGCTTGTAATGTGAGTAAAAAAAGAGGATAATAAGGGCTAGATTACTTTATATACGGATAGCAATCACATTTTGGAAACCATTCGATTAATGACTACTATTATAGTAAATAAATTAACCACCTCAAGTTATTGAGGCTCGGCCCTCTCACTTTGTTACAAAGCATCACGCTTGTAGCAATTTCCTATACCTCTACAACCCCATTCAGCTGTTTTATCACCGTTTATTAGCATTGTAGGCGACCTCTTACTGTGAATCTTTGTAAGGATTCGGGTTAGGTCACTCTATCCACTAGCACAGGCAACCCTTTAGACGGTTTTATATTAATAACAGCGACATTAAATAAACAATCTTTATGCTTACAGCACTCTGTTTACCAACTCATTTCTAACAATGATTAAGGATATTTTAAGTTATGACACAGTCTTCACAACCCAACCAACCGCTCTACAAAAAACAACACAACACGCATCAAAGTGTGGTTTATATTGGTAACACTGCCTTTGGCGGTAACAGCGTGCCAATTGTTGCGGGACCATGTTCGGTTGAATCTCGTTCTCAGATTGAAGCCGTAGCCCAAACGCTCGTTGAGAGTGGTATCACCGTCATTCGTGGTGGGGCGTTTAAACCACGCACCTCACCGTATAATTTTCAGGGTATGGGTGTTCAGGGCTTAAAGCTCCTTTATAACGTGGCCAAAGCCTACGACCTAGACGTGATCAGTGAAGTAATGAGCATCGAGCAAATTGCCGTTGCCACCCCTTATGTGGATTGCTTCCAGATTGGCTCACGCAATATGCAGAATTTTGAACTCCTTAAAGCCCTTGGCCAACAAGGCAAGCCGGTTTTGTTAAAACGTGGTTTTGCTTGCAC
>CAYGPY010000336.1:0-3015 GCA_964351765.1 uncultured Vampirovibrionales bacterium | reverse complement strand
ATACTGAAGTTCACATTCTCAGCCCGCACTACGGCATCGGGCGCATTAAGGGAATAAGTTAAAATAGTGGCGCCTTTTGGGCAACGCGCCACAAAGTCAGTGGCGCGTTCCGCATCAAGATTGATCACGGCACTGCGTTTACCTTGATCGGCGCGAAGTTCAGAAAACAACAACGCCTTGGCATTAAAATAATGCTCCATTGTGATGTGATAATCAAGATGATCTTGGGTCAAGTTTGTCAGCACGGCCACTTCAAAATCACAGGCGCCGGTTCGGTGTTGTTCCAACGCGTGGGAGCTGGCTTCCATCACAACGTAGTCCAAACCACTCTCTTGCATCTCACCTAAGATTTCATACAAACGCGGCGCCATCGGCGTCGTGTGGCTCGTTGCTTGATAGTTGGTATCCTTACTGTTTGAGGTTGGGTTTGATTTGTGACCGAGCGTCCCGATTAATCCAACAGGCTTGTTAAGGTGTTTTAGCATTTGCTCAATAAGGTGCGTGACGGTTGTCTTTCCGTTGGTGCCTGTTACGCCAACCATCCGAAGTGTGTGCCCCGGATTGCCTTGTAGGCAATTCCACAATTCGGCAACCGCGCGGTAGGTATCATCAACCGCAATCACCGTGGTTTGATCGGGCGCGCTAAGGTTAAGTTCTTTCCACGCCGAATTTAAAACCACCACCGCAACAGGTTGTTTTTCTAGCACCGATTTAAGGTATTGATGTCCATCGGTTTGAGAACCCTGGAGTGCAACAAAAATTGAATGAGACGCTGTCTCGTCCGTTATTTTGCGTGAGTCATCACTAATGAGCGTCACCTCACAAGCAGTGTTCCCGTCTTGAAGAAGTGATACCGCTTGCGATGTTTTACACGCTTGGATTAATTGATTGAGTGCGACGCTTTTTGATAGGGCAGACATTAGCGATAGTTTCCATTCAACACAATTTAAAAATAAAAATAAATAGAGCCAAGCATCAACGGTTAAATTTAGTGGCCGTCACTTTTGGCTTTAGGCCATAGTTTAGCAGGTTTTAGCCCTAAATAGCGAATCGTCTCATCGGCAATGGCGTGAAAAATAGGCCCTGCCACGGTGCTTCCCCAAGACTCGGCCATTGTTGGGCTATCAATAACAACCATCATCACTATTTCAGGTTTGGCTGCCGGAAAGAACCCAGCAAAGGAGGTGTAAATCTGATTGGTATAACCACGGCCACTGTCGTTGGGTTTTTTACTGGTACCTGTTTTACCACCAACATCCATATCCCCGACACGTACCGTTGAACGTCCTGCTGTCATAATACTGCGGGTTAATAGCTCTCGTACGGTCGTCGCTGTTTTTTCAGAAAGCACACGACGTGTTTCAATATCAGCCCGGTTTTTAATGAGATGAGGCGTGACCCAAACCCCACCGTTTGCAATACTTGCAACGGCTGAAGCCATTTGAATAGGGGTGCTTGCCATTCCGTAGCCATACCCAATAGATGCATGGGTGGAGCTGTCCCATTTTGTTTCGGTGTTAAAAATACCTTGCGATTCACCCGGTAAATCAATATGGGTTTTAGAACCAATACCAAAGTTACTTAGGATTTTTGCCTGCTCGGTTTGATTCATCATCAATGAGATTTTGGCGCTTCCAATATTACTAGAGTGTTGTAGTAGATAAATTAAATCAATGTTGCCCGGTGCGCCACGACGCCCATAGTCATAGTTACGAATCGTCCAACCACCGACCACCATTTTCCCCGTATCGTTAATGATGGAGTTCTTATCGATGACGCCCGTTTCTATGCCACTGGCCACCGTTAAGATTTTAAAGGTAGAGCCCGGTGGGTACACATCAGAGATGGCCCAGTTTTTGAGTGTCTGCGCATCGGCTTTATGAAATTGATCCGGTTGATAGGTCGGGTACACAGCAAAGGCTAAAATCTCACCTGTATCAGGGCGCATCATAATGACACTGCCACGCTTGGCTTTACTTCGGGCAACACCTTTGGCGAGTTCTCGTTCGGCAACATACTGAAGTTTTGAGTCTAAGGTAAGACGAATGTCATCGGCTTTAGGAATATTGACGAGTGCTTCAGGTGAAAGTTTTTCCACACTCACCACATCGCCACGACCGTTTAAAATGGTTCCCATTACTTGGTCGGGTTCTTTTTTTAAAACAGGGCTGGCTGTTTCTTCAATACCTGAGCTAATGCCCGCTTCGTCATTCACATATCCCAATACGTGGGCAGCCAAGCTTCCTTGCGGATAATTACGCACGGGTTTTTTTGAAAAATCGAGCCCCGGTACTTTCACTTGTTTTGTTAGTAATTTACCCGTTTCTTCATCAATGGCTTGCTTGCCTGTTTCGTCATCAATTAAAGGCAGTTCAATCCGAGCGTCGTTAATTTTATCGACCATGGCTTTGGTAATGTTCTTTTTTAAGCTGATGGTGGAATAGGGTTGTTGTAATTTTTTAAGGAGCTTGGGTTCAGAAATACTCAAAATAGGTGCCAAGGCTTTTGCCATTTGCTTTGGCTCAATTTTAAAGTAGTACTGAGGGTGGGCGTATAAGTCATATAAAAACGTATCTTGAGCTAAGGTGATTCCGTTTTTATCTAAAATGCGACCACGGTTAAACAATGATAGGGATTGATTTCTGGACTGGCGTGCTTTCTTTTGAAGTTCGCCCGCGTTGATGAGTTGTACAAAAAACAGTTTGCCAACAATCACGGCACCCATTAAGGCCAAAATAAAGAACACCAGTTTAAACCGACCGGGGTAGTCCTTATGAGAAAATGGACTAGGGCGTTTTGATTTGGGTTTGTTTGGTGGCGGGGCATAAACGTCATCAGGCACATAGGCTGATTTTTTCTGTGATGCCTGCGATGCTTTTTTACGTGCGTTAGCTTGGGCTCTTTGTTTTAAAGAGTCCTGACGGGATCGGTTGTAATCGGTTGGTTTCATAAAGGCAGTAAAAGCGTTTCTTTTTTATTAGTAACCATATTTGATTAAGCGTGTTGGTTTTAGAT
>CAYGPY010000335.1:0-3035 GCA_964351765.1 uncultured Vampirovibrionales bacterium | reverse complement strand
GCAGAGTTTAAATTCAAAATAGATAGTGAAATTAATATAAAATCAGTAGATTTAAATTCAGGTGAATGGCCTAATCGCTGCAATTACTGGCTTGAAAAATACCAATCCTTTTTACCAATTCGAAAACGCCGTGAACGTGAAAGCCAGCCACTCCTTTTAACGGGACATGGCTTATCCTTAAACGTCGATAAAGGCCGTTTAATTGTTAAAGATGGAAATACGCATTACCCAACTTCAATTAGAGAATTTTCCTATTTTAAAGGAGAATTAGACCGTCCTAAAAGAATTATAATTTTAGATGGTCACGGGACAATTACACTTGACGCTTTAGACTGGCTTGCTGAACAAAACATTCCGCTCATTCGTGTAAAATGGAACGGCCAATTCTTTTCTTTAATTACATCAGGTGGATTATCTGCTGATCCAGAAAAGTTTGAATGGCAATTGGCAACACGTAAAGATGAAAAGCTAAAGCTAGCCTTTGCAATCCCGCTCATAAAAGATAAGCTGATAAACACGCTTGATACGCTCCAAGATTATCTTCCAGCTTCACGCCCATATGATTTGGCAGAAACCAAGTTGAAGGGCTTTATTGAGCAGCTTCAAAACTCACCTCCTAAAACAATGAAAGATCTCACTGCAATAGAGGCTCAAGCTGCCAGTGCGTATTTTAGAGCATGGCAATCACTAGAGCTAAAATGGTGTGCATTGTCTCGTTATCCAATCCCAGATGATTGGAAGGTTTTTACGTCTCGCTCATCTCTGTTTCAAGGTAAAAAGGCTGAGAATATATTCGCGACGCACCCAATCAACTCGATGCTCAATTATGCATACACAATGCTAATGTCTCAAATGCAGATGGAAGCCATCGCGACAGGTTTTGATCCCATGTATGGCATTGTCCATACACGTAGTAGAGGAGCGTTTGGTCCGCCTAGACCATCGTTTGCACTCGACATTATGGAACCCATGCGGCCAGTTGTGGATCGAGCCATATTGAAACTTATAAAAGAAGAGACTTTTACTGGAGCCGATTTTGATATTCAATCAGACGGTGTGTGTCGGTTAAACTCGGAGTTAGTAAGGATGTTGAGTTCGGAATTTTATAAGCTTGAAGGGCTATGTATAGGTGAATGGTAAATAGACAAAGTACAAATACAAAAGCTTTTGTATTCTGGTTCTGCTGTATTTTTACATCACTATTGTTAGCTACCTTTGCTGTAAATTCGACTTCTTTACTAATAGGTTCAAGTACAATTTATTGGCCTGCCTTGCTAGGACAAATTACAGCAATAGGCAGTACACTTTTAGTAGTTTCAATTGTGCAGCATGCGGATAATAAGTCAGACGTTCAAAGCAACGATGTAGCAGTAGCACTTTTCACTTTCGCCAATTCTATTTCGGCATTAGCTCCCTTACTGTCAGAAGTATTGTTCTTTGTTTCTAGACTTAGTTTAAGTCCTCAGCTTGAGATGAGCTTAATTTATGCTGCTTTAAGTCAAACAAGCAATCCAAAATGTATCACAGTATCCGTAACGGCATTTGTCACAGGCCTAGCGATTTGGGTTTGTTTTGTCTCAGCCAATCAAATCGCGAAAAGACAACGTGTTTTCTTATTCTCTACTTTTGCTTCTGTGTTTATTTTGGTTTTAGAAACTATTTGGTTTTCTGAATGGTATTCAGCAACTTATAGATTTGAATCTGAACACTATTGGGGGCTTACAATATGGCTATTTGTATTAGCATCTATATTGTCCGCAGTTTTGAGTTACAGCATCTACGGCATTCCAAATACAGCTAGAGTGTATGTAGCGTTAGCTAACAATGAGATTAAGATGAACAAAAAGCTTGCGTATAGGTTCGCATGCTCTTTTACGTATCGGTTTTCACAGATATTTTTATCCGTGCTCTTCCTACTGCTAATCTCTTGGGAAGCTCTGATTCCAAGCAGTCTTGGAGTTTTTCACCTACTCCATGAACACAATTTTGTAGATGTAATATTACAAGCATTAGTTCGTTTTGGACAAACTTTTTTTTACTTACTAGTTGCATTGTGTGGGCTACATTTCTTTTTATGGATCGTAAAATATAAAGTAGAATCTAGACCCATTTTTCTACGTTTGAAATGGCCTCAAAGCATGGGTCATAAATTCTCTACAATCACTCGTTGGACAATATTTGTGGCCATATCGATAATTGTACTTTGGGGTTTAGGACGCTTTTTGAAGTGGCTTTTTAGTCTTGCTGTAATTTTTGTTGTTTCACTGCTGCCGACTAAATCAGGACCAGAATCTCACGACGTAAAATTTATAGAATGGAGCGGTCCAGTAGCACATTGCGAACCACTCATAGCTAGTGAATTTATAAAAAAAGAAATACATTTTCAGTGTGATAGTAAGTACTTTGGAATGGGATGGGAGTACGGCAGCAGTAGCGATGTAACATCGTCATTACATTCTTGCTCAATTGCAAATGCAGAAGAGATGCGTGGAGGTGGTTTCTACCTTGTTGTTGGTTCTTCTTCCGTCGAGAATGACCAGTTCAAAGTAAGAGAAAACAAAAGAGCTTTTGATCGAGGAATAGCTATCGCGAAAACACTCAGAAGTCAGATGGATAGGAATGGCATAGATGAAGATATTTACATCCTGAATTTGGGTATGCAAACAAAATCACAATTTAGAGTTCAAAATAGATCCCGATATAATAGACCCATAATAGCTATCCAGTTTACACCGTTTCCTAGAGGTTACGAGCGCAATGAAGAGGCCACTAGAACAGCACTATCCAAATTCTTCGACGAGGAATATGGAGAAAGTGGGCATTCACTTTGTGACGTTTATAGGTTCGCAGAAAATCTAGAGGAAGGAGCTCCAACTTGGACGGATTTATGCCCTTGATTGCGATGAGTGTAGTTATTTCTGTCGCCCAGATTTAGCAGAAACAAAGCGAGTTTCATTTATTTCTGGATATCCCTATACCCCCCCGCTTGCGCGGGGATGAGCGGTTTGGGTTTAATCAATCGGTTCGCGTTTTTC
>CAYGPY010000334.1:0-3038 GCA_964351765.1 uncultured Vampirovibrionales bacterium | reverse complement strand
AGCCAGAGCCCATCAAGAAATTTCATTGCAGACCAATTACCGTTCTATGCCACCCGTGTTAACAGCCGCTAATATTGTGACACGGGATTTAACCCACGATGAATCACAATGTTTGCATCCTCGACTTTCCTATCAAGAGGAGCTCAGCAAAGGCAAAACGCATCCCAATGTCACATGGGTCAACTTAGATCACGGCGAACTCAACCCAAAAACAAACAACATCAAAACCGAACCCATTGAAGATGCGCGCGCTCGTGAGATGCATTATATTGCCAGTGAAATTCAACGATTGCATAACGAACACACCATTCCCTACAACAACATTGCCGTACTCGCCCACACCCACCCTAAGTGCAAAGCCATTCAACAATGCTTAAACACCTACGGCATTCCGTCGCTTCGTAAAAAAGATGTCGGCTTCTTTCAAAAACCGCTCATTTTGCAAACATTATCATTACTTAAAATTTGTTTAGATCTGTCTCATGATACGGCACTGGTTCATATCCTCTCAGAAAAACTATCACCTGCTCAACTTAAAACCTTAGCCGACACACGGTCTGAACTAAACCATATTAACCGTAGCCACAGCGTTCAGACTCACGAACAGAATCGCCATACGGCACTAAAACTGTTTGATGTATTGCTCTTAATGGATGCTCAATCAAGCACCACCTATGCAACATGGTTTAACAATGAGCGCTTTGGCTCGTGTGTTGAGCACTGCAAAAACAGCCTAGGTAATGTGGTTTGCAACGCACTTAGTGAGCTTGCGAAAACGTTGCTCGCTCTCAAAAAACGACAACCTCGCCTCACACCCGTTCAACTCTTTCATCACATTCAAAACGACATTGGGTTTATCCCCAGTACATTACCTGAGCATCAACGAGCCCAAGCTCACTACGATTTAGCCGTGTTTGAAAAACTGATGACCCAAGTCAGTCACGAAGATATTATTCAACCCACCGTTGCTGAAGTGCTTGATGTGTTGAGCCAACTTAGTAATGATAAAGACCTATCACTACCCAATGTGGCGCAAGCTGATACGCAAGATGCGGTTGAATTGATGACCATTTTTGCATCCAAGGGCTTGGAATACCCTGTGGTGTTTGTGGCCAATTGCGACTCAAAACGCTCACACAAAAATGACTACCCCATTGTCTTTGACTCGCAGCACCCAGGCAAAGCGGGCTTTGGTGTGTTCTTAAGTAAAAACGAATTAAAAACAGGGTTGCAAAAAACCATTTGGAAAACACCACGACAGGATGCCGAGCAAAAACGACTCTTTTACGTCGCGCTCACTCGTGCACAAGAGCGCTTGTATGTCATTCGAAGCCCACACCGAAAAGAAGCGTGGACAGAACCTGAGTGTTTCCAAGGCGATACCGTCACGCTCTTAAATGAGGCCACCGAAGAAGACGCGGTCGAAAACACACTATGCCCGCCTGATATCCAAGCCGGCGCAAGCCCAATAAAACCAGTGTCTAAAATCTCTGAAGGAACCATCACGTCTCTTGCTGTGGCGCCACAGCAAGAGACGCAACTCTCATTACTCAATACCAACACGCAAACCAATCCTGCAAGTTCAGCCCAACAAACAAACGCTGACGTTGTACCTACGGCATTTAGTTTTTCAGCGCTCACGAGTTTTTCTCGATGCCCAAGCCTATACTGGCTTAAAAACAAATGGCGACTCCCCGACCCCTTAGCTCAAGAGACCAATCAAACCAACGAGCCTGTTGCTGTATCTCAAACCATGACCGGTAGTTTTATTCACGGCTTGATTCATAAGCATTACCTACACCAAGGCAACCTGAATGCAGAGAAGGCGTTAGCCATGATGCACGATTGGGCGCCCACATTAAAGCCCGATGATTTTAGTCATATGTACGATCTATATCAGAGTTTTCTTAATTCGGATTACACCTTCACGCATCTTAATGCAAAACAAATAAGCATCCATCCTGAAAAAGCAATTGTGTTCCCATGGGAGCTCAATAACAAAGAAAACGAAAGCTTATTTATTAACGTGGACGGTGTTTTGGATCTATTGTTATTTGATCCTGAAATTCAACAACATCGCTTGATTGACTTTAAAACTAACCGAGACACCTTAAATACAGAGCAGACATATCGTTATTTTGAACAGCTCTTATTGTATCGTCAAGGGCTTCTTACGTTAAAGCCGGACATGAATCTGCCGGAAGAAAATATCGCCTTAGTCCATATCCATGCCGATGGCGTGACAACCATTCCGTTTAATCCTGATGATTTTAAAACAGATACCACAGCACCGGTCACAACCGAATCGATGTTATCAGGCCTTCAAGAGCGGTTTTCAGAGTTAGCCCAATGTCATCATCAAGCTGAGTTTGCCAAGCGCCCGAACTCCGTAAGCTGCTACAAGCCCTTTAAATGTGCCT
Organism: uncultured Vampirovibrionales bacterium; assembly: GCA_964351765.1. Lineage (GTDB taxonomy): Bacteria > Cyanobacteriota > Vampirovibrionia > Vampirovibrionales > Vampirovibrionaceae > CAYGPY01. Next base: position 618 of record CAYGPY010000334.1, on the reverse strand, counting down.
ATTTATCCATCTGCCCACAGGCCGAAAAAAGAAGTGCTGAAAACGCTACTAACTAGAATGTGACTGATGAGTTACAAGCCCTTACCAGCGCAGCAAATTGCATCTAAAATAAAGTCATCTCAAGTTTAAATCTCATCTGAGTTTTAAATCTTATTTCAGCTTGTTTATCTGAGTACCCAACGATTATTATGTCTTCAGGCACCACAACACAAAAAGAGTTACCGCCGTTTAAACACAAGCGGTTGTTTTTAATTCCGCTGGATAATCGTCCCGTGTGCGCAGATTTGCCTGCACGACTCGCTCGTATGGTGGGTTTGGAGTTAACCCTTCCGGGTAGCAAATTACTGGGTCAGTTAAAAACACCCGCACCTGAAACCAAGCTCTTTAAGTGGCTCAAAAGCAATTTATTTGAAGGCGATCCTGTTATTGTGGGCTTGGATACCATTGCCTATGGCGGGTTGATTGCCTCTCGCATCAATACCGACAGCACCGAAACAATCCGAGCTCGCCTCGATAGATTCTATGGTTTGGTTCATGCCTCAGCCATGTATGGTTTTAGTAGTATTTTGCGTATTCCTAATTATAATTTTAGTGAAGAAGAGCCCGACTACTGGGGAA
>CAYGPY010000333.1:0-3050 GCA_964351765.1 uncultured Vampirovibrionales bacterium | reverse complement strand
CCGTTAAATTGTATTGGTAGGCCGCCAACATGGTCTCCACCTGTTGCCCGCGTCTTTTTGGTCGCTGAACTCTCGCATAGCTTGGTAAACGGGCATTTAAATTATCACTCAATGCCTCAACAGAGCTTGGGGTTGGGGTTGGGTTATCAAACAAAATATCAACACGACTAATTTTACCTAGTAACCCATATGCTTCTTGGGCTGTGGCGATATCCATTAAAACTAAATTCCCACCAAAAGCAGACCCTAGGCCTTTATCCGATAAAACACCCTTGACTTGGAATATTTCTTCCTGATTGCCTAAAACAAGGTTAATAGGGTCGTTTAATTTAAGCTTGTAGCGCGCTGCTAACTCAGAACCCACAATAATACTGTCTCGCTGAAGCAATTCCAATGGATTGTCTGTAAACTGATCGATACCGTAGTCATAACTTCGAAATTGCTGGTCTTTGAGCATATCCACGCCCAGCACATTCACCACAAATGGCATAGTGCTATCATCTTGATCCTTAGTAACAGGAACACTCGCTGTCTCTTCAATAATAGGCGTGTAGGAAATATGATGTTGCCACAAATCTGTTAATTCATTAAGAATGCTCTCATCCAAATCAGGAGAAGCAATCGAAACAACTTCCAGATGTGTTTCACCCGCAACACGATTGATACTATCCTGAAAGGCATTTATTGCAGAAACATTGGCAATACGAATCGCCAGAAAAATAGCAACACCCAAAGCTATACCAATCACCGTTAAAACGGAGCGGAGCTTGTTTGCCAATAAATCTCGGCAATTAAAGCTGTAAAAAAGCTGGCGCATTTATATAAGTATCTTTATCTTGAACTAAAGCTCTGAAAACTAGTTGTTACGGTTATTGTGTCTCACACTAAAATAAGACTTATATATTGGTAATAACGCCATCCTTTATACGCAGAACTCTATCTGCATAAGTGGCCGCTTCATCACTGTGGGTAGCCATAACAATAGATTGATTTTGACGTTTAGATTCGTCTCGTAATAACGCAAGAATTGTTTTTCCTGTTTCACTATCAAGGTTACCCGTTGGCTCATCAGCAATCAGTAATTTTGGGTTATGGATTAAAGCACGTGCAATGGCTACACGTTGCATCTCACCACCTGATAATTGAGAAGGATAAAAGCCTACTCGATGGCTTAAGCCTACACGCTCTAACATGGCATGAATCAATGCGTCTTTTTTAGTGGTTGTAGTTGATGTTTGAAAATTCAACGGTAATGCCACATTTTCTTCTACTGTTAAGGTATTGAGAAGGTTGAAAAATTGAAATATAAAACCAATATCATAACGCCGATGCTCAGTTCGTTGGGTTTCACTAAGGTGTGTTAAGTCATTCTCTTGAAAAAGAAGAGAACCTGAATCGGGGGAATCAATACCACCCAGAATATTCAGTAGCGTGCTTTTTCCGCAACCACTAGGACCCATCAAAGCAACAAACTCACCTTTATTCAGGGTCAATGAGATGTTTTTTATCACCTGAACTTGATTATCGTTATAACTTTTACAAACGTTCTTTGCTTGTAACAACACGTCTGTTTTTGTATCTATCAATTCTGTCATGGGTTTCTCGTTCATATTGAAAGGTAACGTAAAAAGCTCAAAATAAATTATCCGTCGATAGAAATCAGTTCAAGCGCCAGATTTCATAATTGAGAATACTCGCAAAGGATACCCACAAAAAATAAGGCAAAAGCAACACCATAGCTTTTACCTCAACTTTCTTAAACTGAAATAGTGTCAATACAATCGAAATCCATAACAGAGCAATAATAAAGAATGCCCACATAGGTTGGCGGAGTCCAAAGAAGACCGGAGACCAAATACCATTCAGCACCAATTGAACAAAATAGACATTTAAAGGCATTGAGTTCCATCCTGTTTTTTTATATACCATCCAGCCTGACACGCCAATCATGATATAAAGCACTGTCCATACCGGACCAAAGATCCATCCAGGAGGATTAAACGGTGGCTTATTTAAGGTTAAATACCACGTTGACACCGAGCTCCCAGTGGCCAAACCACCTAAAGCAGCAATGGTAAACACAATAGCTAGAAACAACAGCAAGGACTTACTAATACGGTTCATCAGACACCTTTTCTACATCAGTAGGAAACATTAAACACGAAAGAGCTACATTCTAATAACCCTACCACAACTACTATTTAAGGCTGATGAGAAAAACTAATCAGGTTTCCTCCTCTAACAATGTCATTTCACCTTGTATCTCCAAATCATCCTCTACGTCCGTAATTGTTTTATACTAAGTCCAAAAAGTGGATCCACCCGAATTCAGGAGATTACCTGACTAGAAAAATTAGGCCTTCAAAATACTCTAAACACTTTCCACTCTATATGTTTAGACTTATAACAGTATGATTTATAGATACCTATAGTTATGTTAATATCGCCAAAGAGCCCTAAAGTATCGACGTTATATTTAACGATACTTTACGTTTGGAATAGTTACCACTATGAGAGAGATGTTAGACAGGCCTGTAACGCCTTGGGATAGGCTCACGCTGCTTATTCTTGAGGATCGACGTGACTTAGTTGTCATTACGGTCTATACCCTTATCAATGGCTTGCTAATGCTAGCTGTACCTCTTGCTGCGCAATCTTTGGTTAATATCATTGCTGCAGGCGTGTTTTTACAGCCACTGGTGGTCTTATCACTAATTCTCTTTTTAGGACTTCTCTTTGCGGGTGTTATTCGTCTAATGAAGATGGCGCTTGTCGAAATTATTCAGCAGCGTCTTTTTGCAAAAGTAGCGTTAAGACTTGCCTTTCGACTGCCTCGAATTCGTATTGATGCGCTTCACAAAGAATACGTGCCAGAGCTGGCCAACCGCTTTTTTGACGTTATCTCTATTCAGAAAACCTGGGCTAAAATTCTTATTGATGGTCCGTCATCCATTCTTCAGATTCTTGCAGGGCTTCTATTACTGGCCTTCTACAGCCCTTTATTATTGGTTTTTGACATCTTACTTATTCTGGGTATTGTAGGTGTGATG
>CAYGPY010000332.1:0-3072 GCA_964351765.1 uncultured Vampirovibrionales bacterium | reverse complement strand
GTCATTATGCAAACCTACTACTACTAAAGAATAAGCAACAAGAACAGCAGCTAATTCCAGTATCGGTAATCTATTAATACTTGAATAGATATATGCAAAATACGAAATAAGACCGATAAGAATTAAAGGCAATAACACAAACATAAAAGCTCGAAAAAACAAAGAATGCTCACGTACGATATGCATCTCATATTCCTCATTAACATCTATGTCTTCAAGTGACATAACTAACCCTCAATCGGGAAAATACGTTTGTAGAAAGGGTATTTTTCGTTTAGGGATCTTAGGTGTACTTTGACCTGTTCGGCATTTTCACCGTCGGGAACCATTTTTAGATAGTTTTGAAATGCATTTTTTGCCTTCCATTGCTGGCCGTTGGCTTCATAGGCATAACCCAACGCCAAGTGTGTATTGGCCTCTTTTAGCTTGTCACTGGTATCCCATAGCGCTCTGCGGTAGGACTTAATCGCATTGTCATACAAGCCCATACGATAATACACCTTACCTTGGGTGTACTTATCATCGCCCGTCACGGTTTCGGATTGAACAGCCAAGTCATACTGAGCATAGGCTTTATGGGTATCACCGGTTTGCTGGTAGGCTTCGGCCAAGTTAAAGTGATACGCCGCCTCTTTAGGAGCCAAACGCACCGCCTGGCTTAGTGCTATCACTGCGTCTTCTAACATGCCTGCCTTTAAGTAAGTCATCCCCAACATGTTGTGGCGTTCAGCGGCGAGCGGATCCATTTCAGCCGCACGAAAGAAACTGGTAATCGCTTTATTTAACGATCCCACACGCAAGTAGCTGTACCCTAAGTTGGTAATGGTCTCTAGATTATCAGGGTCTTGCTTTAGTGCGGTTAAGTAATAAGGAATAGCCATATCAGCTTGATCCAGCTGGGTGTAAATCAAACCTAAGTGATAGTGCAAGTCACCACGCTCGGGTGCCAAACGCACCGCACGCTCGTAATACACTTTGGCTTCGTCATATTCTTGCGCGTCATACATTAATGAGGCCAAGCGCAACGTCACGGGCAAGTCATCTTTATGGGATAACAAATGCTTTTGATAGTATTCCATCGCACGGTTCTTGTTCCCGCGTGAATCATAGCGACGCGCCACTTCTAAAAAGGTGGGCTCGTAGCGAGTCGAGTTGCCACGAGAATAATGCGGCGTGGTGCGTCGGTGCGATGAAGACTGAGTATGTGTTCCTCGAGGTTGAATGGTATTTTCAGCTGAGCTAGACGATGTCGACATCCCTGAGTCTTCAGGTAAGATAGGCCGCACGCCCGACTGGGCAAACACGTCGTTAGCTAGCATTGATGTACCCATTAAGCCGATTAACACGGTAGATAAAATTAAATTTTGTTTGCGTAATATCGCCATTACTCAGTTTTCCCAACTCTAAACTCATTAACACGTGAGCCGTCGATTCCATTACAATAATCTAACGACACGTTTACTGTATTCTATTCTAACCAACTTTCCGTATATTGGCGACATGTTCTTAATACAGTAACAAAAGTTCAATACTCTTTTTATTCCACGCTTTTCCAACCTTGCAAAGCACCCTTTATGCCCTTAACGCCCCACCACAACCGATCCATCGACATTGTTATGGTTCCCGTCGATGCCGTTACGTCCAAAGATACCCTGAGTCATCATATTCGGGATCTCTATACCTTTGGGTCGCTGCCTGTTGTGGATGAAGAGACGAACTTAGTAGGCAGTGTGCTTGCCGAACAAACCCTTAACGACGCCATCTCAACCACATCGCCACTGGGTAGCGAGCTTGACCAAGCGACTACAAGCCTGAACGCGTTTAGCATTAAAGACACGGCCACACTCGGTACTTTGATTGAAAAAATCAAAACTAGCGAGCATCCGCTCACCAACTTACTGATGATTCCGATTGTTGAACCCAGCGGTAAGTACAGCGGCTTTTGTGTTTCCAGAGCCAAGCTGGGTGATTTAATCGCGGGTACCCTGCGCCCACCCAAACTAGGCGGCCTAGCCACACCACTGGGTGTGTATATTACCAGTGGTTATCATATAGCCGGCAGTAAACTGCCCGGATTGATTGCCACAGGTGTTTTGTTTGGGTTGTTTATGACGCTTGTGGAAGCGCTATACCCCTTAGCGGCTGTCGCTTTAATTACAGCATTCCCACCTTTATCCACATACGGCAATGAGGGCTTATGGGGTGGTATTCAGAATCGATACTTCTTAATGGACCTCTTAATCGGAATTCGCTTCACCCCAATATCTAGACTCCACGTAGCCGAACACATGACCATTAACGCCATCGAATCAGGATCTGAAATCAACCTAGACAAAGTACGCGACTTCCCCAAGGAGCACATCCGTTGCGGCACCAACTTAATGGTGATATTTTTGGGTATTCAAATTGGGGCGTTATCCTTGCACGCCATGCAATCGACCCTCTCAATCACGGGCGAAATGCTCTATATTGTGTTCTGGATTGTTCTTATCAAGGTATTTGGTAAACCTGTAGGCATTTGGCTTCAAAAACACTTTACCACCACCGTCCCTAATGATGCTCAGCTTGAAAGTGGCTTAAAGGCAGGGCGTGAAATCATACAGAAGTTTAAAGATGACCCCCACCCCAAACCTTCTGTATGGCAACGTGTATGGGGAATGGGATTTTTGCAGGTGCTGAGTGCCTATGCCTTAACACACTGGCTGGGTTCGATGTTGATTGAATTTCTTTGGAACTTCACTGCTGGTGAGCGTCTTGAGATCATATACTAAACAATAGGGGCGGCTTAATGAGCCTAATCGCTTATTAGCAATGCAAAGGACACCATTATTTGATAGAATAGGGTTCAATGAGGCATTAAGTGATCAACTGACATTAGTGCGTACCGTGTTTTAAACGTTCCACCGCGAATTAGCTTTTATTTGTTTTAACGATTAGAGAGATTTATTTTTATGACGGATTCTAAAGACGAGAAGTTAGCACCGACAGAAGTAACGGGTCCAGCAGAGGTTGCCGCCAGTGAGGCCGAGACAAATACCATCCCCGTTGCGTTTTTGATTGGCGTGGGCGTGG
>CAYGPY010000331.1:0-3093 GCA_964351765.1 uncultured Vampirovibrionales bacterium | reverse complement strand
GTATTCTACCTTTAGGTGGGGCCAATAGTGATAATTATGATTCACTCGGCTTTTTTGGCAAAGTGTTCGATCGACTGAAGTATTTAGTGGTACCTGCCTTTGTTTTAACCATTGGTGGCTTGGCTGGGTTGCAACGCCAGATGCGAGGCAACTTGTTGGATGTGCTTGAAGCCGAGTATGTTCGTACAGCGCGTGCTAAGGGCTTGCCCGAATATGTCGTCATTTACAAGCACGCCGTGCGCACCGCCATTAACCCACTCATAACGATGTTGGGTTATGAGTTTGCCGCCATGTTGAGTGGCGCACTTCTGATTGAAACCGTTTTGGGTTATCCCGGACTCGGCTCACTGATGTATCGCGCGGTATTAGAAACCGACACCAACTTGGTTATGGCCACCTTGGTGATGTCCTCAATGCTTCTTATTTTAGGAAACCTGATGGCTGATATCCTACTGAAATTAGTCGACCCTCGTATTGAACTAAATTAAAGAGAATCTGAATGAGCGAGTCCAACACATCCAATACAGACCAAAAAACGACTTCCAAGGAAGCGTCTGTTCAGCCTGCACCAGCGGCGTTTGATGCTGAAAAAAGCAGTTGGGAACGGGCTCAAGAAAAACTAGTCAACGATAAAATCGCCTTTGTGGCGGCCATTGTTTTGGTGGCACTCTATGCCTCTGTGGTCTTCGCATCATTCTTATCGCCTTATACCGAACACTACGCCAACCGACATTTGGCGAACAGCCCCCCAACACCTATTTATACGCTATCGGCTGAAACGGGTGCACCCACGTGGCCGTATGTGTATCCGTTAGAAAAAGAATTTAATGCTGAAACCTTTGAGTTTGATTACAAGCTGGATATGAAGAAAACGTATCCCATCAAATTTTTCTATCAAGGCGAAAGCTACCGTTTCCTCGGTATTATCCCCACCAACCTTCACCTGTTTGGCACCGATGATCCGGCGGGGGTACATTTACTGGGTGTGGATATTAACGGGCGTGACATTTTTTCTCGCATGCTGTTTGGCGGGCAGGTGTCACTTACCATTGGCTTCCTAGGGCTCTTTATTGCCTTTCCTATTGGATTGGTTTATGGCGGATTGAGTGGGTATATTGGCGGACGCACGGATAACCTAATGATGCGACTGGCTGAAATTATTATGTCGGTTCCCACACTCTATTTATTGATTGGCTTGGCGGCGATTATTCCAGCGGGTTTATCAAGTACGGCTCGGTTTGGGATGGTGGTTGTGATTTTAGCCTTTATTGGCTGGGCGCCCTTTAGTCGGGTTATCCGCGGTATGGTGCTGGCCATTAAACAGCAGGAGTTTGTTGAAGCCGGTCGCTCCATTGGGATGGGGACGCTTCCTATTATTATTCGTCACATACTGCCTCAAACCGCAAGCTATGTGCTTGTGGCTTTAACGCTGAGCGTGCCAGGTTACATTTTGGCTGAGTCGGGTCTCAGCTTTTTAGGCTTGGGGATTCAACAGCCCGATGCCAGTTGGGGCAACATGCTTAAAGAAGCCCAAGACATTAACAACCTCATCAATCGCCCCATGATGATGATGCCCGGCTTTATGATCTTTTTAGCCGTGCTCGCCTTTAACGTAATCGGTGATTCCGTTCGCGATATTTTGGACCCAAAAAGTTACGTGCGCAAATAAAAGCGACGAGCATCTTCTATAGCGTCATTAACAAACTTAGAAAATGACGTCAGCATTCCTTTTTTATAAGAGAGGGTATGCTTCTTCACATAAAACGGTGTTGTGATTCCTTCAGGACGCTTGGGCACAAAGGTAATGCCATCATAAGCATTTACTTTATGTAAAATAGTATCCGGCTTACCAAACAAAGTGCGATAGCCTGATTCGTTTTTAACCGCGTGCATAATACGAGAATAAGGCCCCACTTCAACACGTTGAATCGATGCCATCCAAGGAGCATCGAGTAAGGGTTTTAAGTCTTTTGCAATTTGCTTTTTACGATACGCTCGCTTAACTGGATTTTTATACGTAAGTTTAATTTCGGGCGCGCCAAACAACACTGGATTCATCATCGTATCCCCATATCTCATAACGTCTTTCTATCCTAGCAATAACAGGCTTGCTTCTCTAGCATCAAACTGGCTTCAGCTGGTTTTAACTAACCATGCGCCCATTGTCTTACAATCTATCGCCACGATTTAGCTCCACCATCAGAGTGGTGTCTCAGGATGACATGGAAGAAATTCGTCCTTTGGGCATTAAGGGTGAACCTTTAAACTCGGATGGACGCCCAACACAGTATGCTGATAGCCGCTGGAATATTGAATCCCGTGTGTCTGTTCAGTCGCAAGGCTATAGCGATGAAGCATCCGTTTGCCTGCTTGGTGGTGTGCATAACGGCGATGAGGTTACCTTATTTCATTTATTACCGAGTAATAGTAGTATTGACCACTACGATAACGTTGAAAAATTGCTTTCAGAAGATATTGAAAAGCTGAAAGAAAATGGCAAACCACTTCAAGCCCTACTTACTGGAGGAAAACTAGGCTGGCCAGAGAGTGTTGCGATATTAAACAGAGTACAAGCATTCTTTGAACGGTTAAACATCCCCGTTTCTGTGATTGGTGGTCAACAAGAACTCAATGTTCGTCGAAGCCTTTATACCGATCCGAAATCCGATACATGGTATGTCGGTATTAATAGAGACAAACCCTCACGTTTCCAAGAAAGAGAAAAGCTCTTGGACGATTTCACTCTCATTGAAATTGCCCCCAATGATACGCTTGAAGTGCTTGAGCCAGAACCTAAGCAAGGCCGGTTATTTAACCCTTTTGGTGACTAGCCATTGCTGCAAACAGGTTATTGCCAGAATTGAGTGAAGAACCCGATAAACCATTGGGCAATAACTCGGCTTGTTGAGCTCGGTTTCGTTGTTGTTGCGATGGGTGGGCAACGGACTGAAACGCAGATTGAATCTGCTGACGTCGCTGTGGTTCTTGATTGTCATTGCGATACCCAATACCGGCACGGTAGCCCGAAATCGCAAACAACAAAGGCACTAAAGGCTTAAACACCTGCACACCGGCAATGGCCAAGGCAATAGG
>CAYGPY010000330.1:0-3104 GCA_964351765.1 uncultured Vampirovibrionales bacterium | reverse complement strand
CCCTAAGGCCGGTACAAGTCGAATGCTTGCTGTAACAACAATGGAGATGAAAATAAAATAAACCAAGATAACCGCAAGCAGGCGTGGTTGAATTTGAGGTGTTTGTTTTGAGAAATCGCCAAAACGGGGAATGTTTTTCATGGTGTTCGACAGCATACCAATACCTGTCTCGAACAGGCGAACGGGTCCAAGGAGCATATAGGTGAGAACGGTAATTAAGCCAACCAAGGCAATCACGCTATAAAATAAATTGCCCAAATACATAATGGCACCTACCACAAGAATAAAACTTGTCACATTCAAGGTGATAAGAAAAAAGGTGTCTTTGCTCGTCAGTTTTTCTGCTTCTGACGAAGCGGATGTATTTTTGGGGAGTGAGCTCACAAGCGTCGTTTGTCCTAAAAGAAAGGCTTATCTAATGACCTGATTATCAACTGCGAGGTTGCAGTATAGATAAAACGGGCGTTTAGAGCCATTGGAAAATAGTTTGATTTACCTGCGTTTGATAATGCTATTGAGGTAGAATCCTTTACTATAGCACCATCACTATTTTACCTGATTACGGCTGGGACTTGGGGCGAATAGCGACTTATATATAAAAGATCATGCGTCTGGAGGAGAATGCGCCCAAATTGGCTGGAATCCGTTACAATAATATAAGCATTGCCAAAGCAAAGTATAATTACGCATGCGTTGTTTGAGAGCGTTGGAGAGATTGAACTATGATTCTTGAAGAATTATTAGAGTTGGTATTTGAACAAGGTGCGAGTGACCTTCACTTATCGCCCGGTTTGCCCCCTGTGTTTCGTATTGATGGGGTATTGATTCGAGGTGAATATCAACCCATGACCAAAGAGGATTGCCAGCGTCTTATTTTTAGCATGCTGACCAATGAGCAACGTCGCGTACTAGAACAAAACTGGGAACTGGATTGTTCCTATGGTGTGGCTGGTGTGGGTCGCTTTCGTGTGAACGTCTACAAAGATCGTGGTAGCTACGCGGCTGCCCTGCGATCGATTAACACAGATGTGCCGACTTTTGATGAATTGCAACTGCCTCCAATTTGCCGTGAAATTGCCGATAGACCTAAAGGCTTGGTGCTTGTAACGGGTCCAACCGGTTCGGGTAAATCTACAACGCTCGCTGCGATGGTGGACTACATTAACAGTAACCATCCCGTTCACATTTTGACGGTTGAGGATCCGATTGAATTTCTGCACACTTCAAAACGAGCTGTGATTCACCAACGTGAATTAGGGCAAGATACTCGAAGTTTTGAAAATGCGCTGAAATCCGCCTTGCGTGAAGATCCTGATGTTATTCTGGTTGGTGAGATGCGTGATCTTGAGACTATTGGCTTGGCGTTAACCGCGGCTGAAACGGGTCACTTGGTTATGGGTACACTGCACACCAGTAGCGCGATGCAGACCGTTGACCGTATTGTGGATGTATTTCCACCCGAGCAACAACAACAGGTACGGGTTCAGCTGGCTAACAGTTTGGTTGCCGTATTCTCGCAAGCGTTGCTACCCAAGCTAAACGAGGTTAAAGAAAAAGAAGGCCGTGTCATGTCGATGGAAGTGATGGTTGTGACACCCGCTATCTCGAACTTGATCCGTGAAGGAAAATCAGCACAAATTTATTCATCCATTCAAACGGGTATGCAGTACGGGATGGTGACGATGGAAGCGAACCTACGTGATTTATATCAGCGTGGCTTGATTACCTTTGAAGATGCTTTGAGTAAGACAACCCGTCCAGAAGATCTGAAACGTCTGCTTACAGGTAATTCGGCTGGGGCTGTTTAAGGTTTATGTCGTCATCGATGTACCATGCGTTATCAGAATACCTGAGTGTTTTAGACGCTGAATTTGGGTACTCTGAAAATACCGTGAGTGCCTATCACAGAGATATTACTGAGTTTTTGGATTATCTAGACGAGAAAACGATTCAGCCTGAAACCGTGAATCGTCGTGAGATTAATCATTATTTGGCGGGCTTACGACGTAAGAAAAATGCCACGACCACGATTACTCGTAAAGTAAGTAGTATAAAAGGCTTTTATCAATGGTTGCTTGATAGTGAGGCTTCGCCGGTTTCGGTTAGCGATAATCCATTTTTGTTGATTGAACTGCCACGGCATCAAAAAAAACTGCCTCGGATGTTAACGCTTCAAGATATGACGCGTTTGTTTAAAAGTCGTCAGACGATGACCGATAAGTTGATTGTGGAGTTGCTGTACGCTTGTGGCTTACGCGTCAGTGAGTTGGTCAATCTGCGTTGGGAGAACGTGGATTTTCAGGGTGGGTATTTACGTATTATGGGCAAAGGTGAAAAAGAACGCTTGATCCCCATTGGTGATGTGACTCGCACATTTTTAGAAAAAATTTATGACCAACTCACGACTCGACTTGATGATAGAAAAGCCAATGCGGCTGAACCGGTCTTGCTGGATGAAAATAACGAGGTGCTTGACAGGCATGCGGTTTGGGCGCGGGTGAAGGATATGGGTCAGCAATTGGGTAAAGATATTTCGCCCCATACCTTTCGCCATAGTTTTGCCTCGCACATGCTTGAAAACGGTGCCGATTTGCGTGTGGTGCAGGAGTTGTTGGGCCACGCCGATATTTCGACTACGCAAATTTATACCCACGTGAGTAAGGGACATTTAAAGAAGATGTATCATCAGGTGTTTGATGAAACGTAACTGATTATGTAAGACTGTTGCGGGAAATTGAATAAGCTACCTTGTTTGTAGTAAAATAATGTCTAGATTCCGCTAAGCTTTGAGTGAATTAGTACGGACTTGGGTTTTATTGATGGGTATTTATGTTGATTTCATCGCCTATATCGCATACGTCTTATACTGCTCCAAACATTCAGTTTGAAGGCATTTTGTCACGCCGTAAAAAAGAATCTCAAAAATTTCCTGAATATCACTGGAGGGCTATTCCGTATCGCGTTGAAAAACTTAAACGTAGCGGGCCTTACGGGATGCTAAATTTGAGGGAAGTAAACCAAGTGTTCCTTCAAGATCAGTTGCGTGAGCTGAATACGTGGCCGATGTTTAAAAAGAAGCAAGAGGAAATCCGAAAGGATATTAG
>CAYGPY010000329.1:0-3125 GCA_964351765.1 uncultured Vampirovibrionales bacterium | reverse complement strand
GGCCGCACCACAGGGGTTTCTGGAAAATCATCAAACACAAGGCGACGACGAATGCCGGTTAAGCCATCCACGCCAGTGCCACGCAGGACTCGGAATAAGACCGTCTCAACTTGGTCATCGGCATGGTGAGCTGTGACAACCGCATCGGCTTTAATGTCGCGTGCTAGGGATAAAATTTGATGGTAACGATGATCGCGGGCATAGGCTTCGCTTTTTTTAATGTTGCGAGGCGCATCAATCATCACCAATTGCACGCCACAAGCTTGGGTGTGTTTGTGCAAAAAAGGCAGTTCTTTAGGGGGAATGGGTCGCCAGTTGTGATGGTAATAAGCGGCCGTGATTTTAAGATCTAAGCCCAAGCTGGCATCATCGCGGAGTTGGCTTAACAGGTACAACAACGCTGTGGAGTCGGGTCCACCCGAAAGCGCCACCACAACGTGAGCACGTGGGATGGACTGAAAAATACCAGCTTGTTTTAAATTGCTTAGAAGCGTATCGAGCATAAAAGGCGATTTCCTTGTTGGTGAATCGTGTAAGACACACCAAGACGATTAGACTCTACTTTACCCGAAAGCAATCGAACCCACAAGACGCCATCCATAGATCCGTAAGGGGTTAGGGAACTTGAATGGCGTGCATTTCGTCATCAAGGAGTATGATGTAAAATACAGAGATAATAGCCATCTTGTTTTTGGGAGGATGATTTAGTGATGACCATTTTAAAATCACCAATAAAGTCGCAATGTGTTCAGGTCAGTGTGCTCTTAACACTAGGCTTCTCGTTACTAATGCCTTTTGCTGCTGAAGCACGTGCTCCGTTTGTAGGTGATGGCTTTGGCCCTGATGTGGTGGCAGATGTGGCCGAACAAGTCGCGCCTTCGGTTGTAAATATTGATATTGAGCGTACCGAGAGTGTGGCGATGCCTGATTTTTCAAAATTACCCGGCTTTTTTGGCTTTCCCGGTTTTCCGGGTTTTCAAAATTTCCCTGGTATGCCCAATAGCACCCCTAACTTTGGTGGTGATTCGGGTCAAAATGGAAACTTCTTTCAATTTAAAGTAACCCCTGATGGCATTACCCAATTTCCAGGTCCTTCACCTAAATCACCCGACAATAAAACAAATCCAAAGACACAACCGCCTCAACACTCAAAAACTCCCGGTGCGGGCATTCATTCGCGCACGGTGCGTGGTAACGGTAGCGGCGTGGTGTTGCATGATGGCTATATTCTCACCAACAATCACGTGGTGCGCGGTGCTGATAACATTACCATTACGACGCAAGACGGTGAGAAAATCTCAGCGAAGGTTTTAGGAACCGATGCCTATACTGATATTGCGGTTTTAAAAGCCGAACGTAGTGATTTAAAGCCCGCCGTTTTAGGGCGTTCTGATAATCTTCGACCCGGTGAGTGGGTGTTGGCCATTGGAAGCCCCTTGGGATACAGCCACACGGTAACACTCGGTATTGTGAGTGGTTTGGCACGTAAAATTCCCGATCCAAAAACGAATCTGGAATACATTCAAACCGATGCAGCGATTAACCAAGGGAATAGCGGTGGCCCGTTGGTTAATTTGCAGGGTGAGGTCATTGGGATTAACACGGCGATTTCTGCCCGAGGCCAGAACATTGGCTTTGCCATTCCGGTGGATGTGGCTAAGGAAGTGGCCGAAACCATTATCAAGCAAGGCAAGGTAACCCGCCCCTATTTGGGTATCTCCATGACGGGCTTAACCCCACCATTGGCCAAAAGCTTAGGCCTTAACGAAGACACAGAGGGTGTTGCCGTAGCGCAAGTTTTGCAAGGTTCACCTGCTGAGTTGGCGGGATTACGCCATGGTGATATCATCCAGCGGATGAACGGCAAGCGTGTGAGTGAGCCCAAGGAAATTCAGGAGGCCGTGCAGGCGATGCCATTAAAAAGCACGCTCAACCTTCAAATCTTACGCGAAGGGTCAATGAAGGCCGTGGCAGTAAAAACCGATGCGATGCCTCAAGAATTGCCAACAGCACGCCAATCACCACAAATTCAGCAACAACGATCCTCGCAACCCAACATGAAAATGTACCGGTACAGCTTCCCTTAAACGAAAAGCCCTTTCATTATTCATTTCGATATCGATATAATGACTATGATGTTTAATTTATTAGGTCAAAATAAGAAAAAGGGTTTTACTTTGGCCGAACTATTGATTAGTTTGGCGGTTCTGGGTGTGATCGCCACGTTTACCATTCCAAAGGTATTGAATGCCAGTCAGGATGGGCAGTGGAATAGTGCTGCAAAAGAAGTGTCGGCGATGGTGTTCAATGCTTATGAGGCGTATCGCTTAAATAATACGGTCGAGGCAACAACCACGGTGGGCGATATTACGCCTTACATGAATTTTGTGCAGCTTGATACCAGTTCAGTTATTGATCATGTGTATGGTCATGTTTCAACAACGCGTGACTGCTCAATAACCGCATCCTCGACATGTTTAAAATTATTTAGTGGTGGTATTTTGCGCATGGCGCCATTAACAGGGGTTTTGTTTTGTGCACCTAGCGCCTCGGCTCGATGGTTTCAGTACGATCCTGATGGGGTTGTAACGGATGCGGTTCCCACGGCAACGGGAGCGGGTAAAGCCGTTGGTTTTTTACTTTACCCTAATGGGCGTTTGACCACGTATGATCATGCGTTAAACCCAACCTGTGGTAATGCAAGTACGGTTTATGCTACAGGTACGCCGTCTTGGTTTAGCTGGTAACTGACGAGCTAAAAAAATAGCCAATAAAAAACCCGCTTGTCTTGTCGAGGGACTGGCGGGTTTAAGTTTAAAAAACTTTTGAGTAGAGTCGTCGAAGTCGTAAAGTCGAAGTTAAAAGTCGTAAGGGGTAAAAGTAGTCGTTTGGAGTCGTTTGAAGTAGTCGTAAAATAAAGCTTTTGAAAGCGTGCTCTAAAAAATTGCTCTTTGCTCTCTGTAAATGCATAAAAACAATCATTAGGGTTTTGATGCTAGTTTGTAACGGACTGGTTACAAAAAATGCTAAAGCTGATGGAATCAACTTAGTCTCTGCTGATTAATACACTGTGCAAACGCCATGGCATTGGGGTTAGGCGGGTTTGCTTTAGTGAGGAAAGCCCC
>CAYGPY010000328.1:0-3129 GCA_964351765.1 uncultured Vampirovibrionales bacterium | reverse complement strand
ATCGGACTCATAATCCCTTGGTTGCAGGTTCGAATCCTGCTGGGCCCACTTTTCTGTTTCACATTGATATTTTGAGAGTGTTTTAAACAACGGGGCTGTAAGCAAGGAATACTAGATTTATAGCCTCTGTTTAAACTGCTCCGCATAGCCTGTCATCTCGACATAGGCTTGGCCTTCTATCGCATTGCCTTTATGAGTTCCCGATACCCTGGAGCTACCTTCCCAATACGTCACCGATGTCGAACGACGTGTAATCAGCTCTTGGTTTTCAAACACAGGCATCACGTTCAATACCAAATTCTCACTTGGCAGCGTGATTTGCCATTCTATAGGATACACGCCTTTACTTTTAGGGCTAGCCCATGTTTTAAGTGCTTTGATATTAAAGTCATCGTTTTTAAGAGAGCGACTTCTACCGTCATTGCCGATAAAAGTTCCACTTGCGTACGTTGGCTGCGATGCGTCACTTGAACGTAACACGTAAAGCACCAATTCTGTATTATTATCAAGTTGAATGCTAAACCAATCCCAGCCCGTTTGATTATCGGCCAGTTGGTTACTGCCAAATTCCTTATCCATCCAACTCAACCCTGTAACCGACTGGGCTTTACCACGGATTGATATGTCACCCGTTGTTTTCAAACGCGTCAAGCTATAGTAATGAGATGCACACCCCTCACAACTTGCTTTCTGGCTAATTCCATTTTTGCCATGAATGATAGGGGCTTTCGTCGGTGTTAACGTCAATGAGAGTTGAATATGTTCTGGTGATTTTGAGTTATTTTTATCAGACATAGGCATTGAGGCTTTAATATAATGCTGCTTTGTTTCTGGATTAAAGGTGAGTTGCCAGTCCTCATTCCAAACATGAAAGGCATCTGTTTTTGCACCAGCCAAACCAATACCACCTCGGTTTAATTTCTCATCAAAATAGAAAGTTCTTTTGTTTTCATCACTCAATGCAAAGTGTGCCGCATAAATTTGATCGGCTCGCCACGACGACGAAAGAGGCAAGCTTAGAATATCGTTGCCTACTCTAAAAAAGGTGAGTTCATAGCCATAGCGCTTATTTGATTCTGTTTTTAAATGTCCTGTGTAATACCACCACTCAGTTTTGTAGTCATTATGACTATAATGATCCTGAGGAAATTGAAACCGATACCCTGCCTTTGCCTGTTTATATTTAGTTGATTTTGTCGATGACGTTTCTTTAGCAGTAACCTTATTTTTACTAAGTGTTTCTAATGACAGAGATGCTAAAGAAGAAACGGAAACCAATGTCATGATACTTAACAAAATTGAAAACAAGGTTGTTCTTTTGATTTTAATTATAGAGTGCTTTGAATACATCTATTCATCCCTTAATAAGCTGGGTGCTTGAATCTGACTCGCCACATAAGCTGGGTATAATGCCGATAGCAACGATGTAATGAGAATTAACAGAAATGACTGAGCAATAAACTCGCCGGGCCAACTAAAGAAAATACTCCAGCCAAACGACTGTTTATTAATAACAAAAATGAGTAAGAGTGATAGCAGATACCCAACAAATAAGCCCGTCAAGCTTCCTGCAATGGCAAGAACACCCGCTTGATAAATAATAATCGATCTAATTTCTGACACACGTGTTCCCAAGTATTTCAGAATACCGAACTCACGTTTATTTTCAAGCACCAAGGCAAACAAAGAGTTCGCAACACACAACAAAGCAACTAAAATCGCAATCGCATGAAGCGCGTAAGTAATCGCAAAGGTATTATCAAAAATAGTAAGAACCTGATTTCTGAGTTCTGTATTGGTTACGATAGAAAGTCTGGTATTTGCAGGTAGCGTTTCTTGTAACACATCACGAAAGTCAGCTGCATTATCAGGGTTATTCAAATAAACGGCGAGACCAGAAGCAGTATCGGTTTTAAAGTACTGTTTATAAAGACGTCTAGGCAGAACCAGATAACCCAGATCACTACTGTAGTCATAATACACACCAGCAATAATCAGATCTAAATCGCCACTCGGTGTAGGGAGTGTAATAGTGTCACCTGTTTTAAGTTGCAAATGGGTTGCCAAACTCTCAGTAATCATCGTCTGAGGCGATTCTGTGGCCAATGAAGCCACCACACCATCAAGAACACCTTGTACAGGACGTGAATCGGTTAAACGCAAATCACCGTAAGTCGAAAAAACATCAAAATCACCCACCACAATATTGGCTCGCTTACCACTGATTTCAGTAGGAAAATCATAAAAAGCATCCATCGCTTTTATACCCTGAGTTTGTCTTATTTTCAAGACAATCTCAGGATCAATACGATTAATAATGCGTTTGGTATCATCACCAGCAGGCTTAATCCAGACATCGGCCTTTAGTGATTGATTCACCCACAGGCTCACTGTTTCTCGAAAACTTCCAATCATAATGGCCAAACTAATCATCATAGCAATACCAATCATAAGACTAATTACAGCCACAGAAGTACGTCCCAAGGCACCAGCAAGACTCCTTAAAGCGATCAATAGCTCTGTTTGCCTTAATGGCTTTGGAAGCACCGTAATCGTTAGATTTAAAAACCACGACAATAACTGAGGAATCGTCAAGACACCACCCAAAATAATACCCAAGGCCGAAATAAACCCAAAGAGAGGAATCCCATTAATAGGACCCTGTTCAGAAGCAACCCAAGCAAGCCCCCACACAACAATCCCAAAAAAGAATAACAACAATTTCTCTTTAAAGAACCGGCGCTCATAACTAAACTGACGCGTTGCTTCAGCCGGAGATACTTGTGTAGCTTCCCAAACAGGAAACAAAGCACCCGCCAAAGAAATAACAAAACCCAATAATAACGCTATTACGATATCTGTTTGACTATAGTACAAGCTGGTTACTTCCTGACCGGTATAAAGCGAGGCAGCGGTCTTGGAAATTGCCGTAAGGGCACCTTGGGCCAACAAAACACCCAAGCCAACACCTAAGATACTACCGGTAACACCAAACAAAGCAGATTCACTCATAAAAAGTTGAAAGATGGTTGTGCGGCTAAAACCAAGTGTTCGCAATAAGCCAATTTGAGGACGGCGACGAATAACAGTAATGCTCATTGTGTTATAAATCAGAAACAAACCCACAAG
>CAYGPY010000327.1:0-3136 GCA_964351765.1 uncultured Vampirovibrionales bacterium | reverse complement strand
CCTGTACCGCCAATGTAACGGATACAACGGTGTTGCTTGGGGAAGCCTTAAAACAAAAAGAAGAAGTGGGAAAAGAGACGTCCATAAGCCGGGTTCTGTTTTGGATGGCTATTTATCTGGGCCGACTGTTGCCAGACGGCTCAAGCGGAGTTGGGGAGACAGACGGGCCGCCTTGTGAGTAAACTCACGGTCTCCAGCACCTTGCACCAATCGGGGTTTACCTAGCCAAAGCCTTCCGACTTTGCTGGTGGGCTCTTACCCCACCGTTGCATCCTTACCTGTGTTAGCCGAAACTAACCATCGGCGGTCTTCATTTCTGTGGCACTATCCTCGCGGTCGCCCGCACCGGAACTTTCTCCGGCGATTTGCCCTGTGGAGCCCGGACTTTCCTCAGGTGGGTATTTCAACACACCCGCAACCATCAGTCCGTCTCTTTTCCTAAGGGCATTATAGTCACAAAAAAGTAGAAATGTAACGCCAGATAGCAAAAAAAAGGCATTTTTGGGTTTTATATAGATAGAGAGGTATTCAATAGTAGGTATTTAGAGATATAAGAGGCTTTGTAATGGGTATTCCATTTGGATTTAACAATCCTGCATCAATTTCCGATGCTCGATTTAACATTTATCAAATTAACGACAGACGCTTGGCGTTGGCCAATCAGGTTGGTCCCAACACATCACCAGAAGAATTAACCGTGTTGTTTGGTGAGGATAAACAATTGCAATTAAAAAAGATTCAACGTGAAGTAGAAGAAGAATTTCTATTTCGACAATTTGAACAACTGCAAGCACTTCGTCAACGAAAACGTGAACAACGGCAACGTTTGTTTGAAATGGGTGCTATTTTTTTCTAACAAAGAGTATTAGGTTAACTCCTTAACGAGTGAAATACCACGTTTTTTCACTTCGTCCATAAACAAGCCCGTTGGTACCACTTTTTCTAAGGCGTGCACACCGGGTGATGTGATTTGTTGTTCAAGTACCATTTGCAAAACAATTGCCACAGGAAACCCTGTGGTTCGCATCATTGCGGTGAATTGCGTAACGGGGTCATAAAAATCTTTTAATGTGTATTCGGCTTCAAGGTAGTTGCCGTCTTTATGCCCCTTTGCACTGACCTTAGAGAGGACCATATCCACCGGGTTTGACTTCGTTAAGACCGGTGTGGCCATGTCAATGAAGAGTTCTCTTGGGGTCAAGGTGTGGCCTTTGTGCTCAATAGGGGTTTGACTAAACAGGCCCATTTCATTGAGTGTTTGAATTTGGTGGCAATGCCCAGGGTAGCGAATGGTTTTATAGTCAAGGTCTTTTACTTTATCTTCAAAGGTCCACGGCAAAGTGGAGAGCCCACCACTTGTGATGAATGCCTCAAAGGGTTCATCATCAAATGTAAGGCGTTCGAGCTGAGTGAGTGTATCAGCTTGCACCACGTTACCTTCGCGTAACACGGTTGCTCTGCCGGTGTATTCGTTAATGAGGCCCTCAATCGAAAAGAACAACTGATAGTTGAGTGTGCCTTCGGGTTCTTGAGGTAAGCCTCCTGTACGAATGGTGAGTGTGTCCACGGTGTCAAATTCACTCACGGCGTCAGCTGCTAAAATGTTCATCATGCCGGGTGCCAAGCCACAATCGGGCAAAATAGTGATGCCGGCTTGTTTGGCTTGATTATCTAATTGATGTTGTTCAAACACGATATCGGTGTTGCCACCCATATCAATCATATGGGTCTGAGACTCAATAGCAGCTTTGGTGATTGATACATTGTGGTGATAGGGAACGGCACTCACGGTGGCCGTATAATTACGTAAAAAACCCACTAAGGCAGCGAAGCCAGTCAGATCGATTTTTTGTGTATTTACCTTACCCACCACATTTACTTGGTGCGCTAATTTGCTAGCCGGTGTAATGGAGCGAGGTTGATTTTGAACATAACGCTTAAAAAGAGGGTGCGTTTCAGGAATGCTTTTTAACGCTTGGCGAACAGTTTCAAGGGCATGGTTCAGTTGGTTTTCATCCCTATCGGCCAAGGTTATTTCAGTAATATTTGGATTTAATGCCAAGTCAAAAGCACACGCCACTCCCTGACGACCAGAACCTAGAATTGCTACTCGCATGAGCTTCTCTCTTTATTGATTAACACCACAATTACATATTATTGTAGCGTTAATTTGCAAGTTAGCGTAGATGCGTCAAAGAGAAACAAGAGAGTTTATAAAAGATGCTCAAGGCCGTAGATAAACCCTTTGGTGTTGATGATTTTTTTACAGGCTAAGGCCACACCGGGCATAAAACTACTGCGATCGATACTGTCGTGACGAATCTTGAGTATCTGGCCTTGCCCCCCAAACATCACTTCTTGGCTGGCCACATACCCTGGTAAGCGCACACTATGGATACGAATCCCAGCAGGCCCTTCACCACCACGAGCCCCCTCGTAAATTTCTTTTTCAGGTGCATTGCTCGCACCAAATTGACTGCAGCTTTCGGCCATTAGTTCAGCCGTTTTAATGGCCGTCCCACTTGGGGCATCGGCTTTTTGATTATGATGAAGTTCTACGATCTCGGCATGATCCAAATACTTAGAGGCTTCACGTGCGAATTTCATCATCAAAATAGCACCAATGGCGAAGTTGGGTGCAATAAGCCCACCGATGTTTTTGGCATTGATGGCCTCACCCACGTTTTTAATATCCTCAGGTGAAAAGCCCGTGGTGCCAATAACAGGGTACACACCGGCTTCAATAATTGCCATTGCATTAGGCAACGCAATATCAGGGTGAGTAAAATCTACACACACCTGAGCCGCACTAGAGGTAAGCATCGTACTAAGATTGTCTTGAATCACGACATCGGAATCAACCAGCCCTTTGGTGGCAACGTTGAGTGTGTTGCCCACTTCTTTGACGTCACACACACCGGCAAGCTCAAGCTCATTATCGGCTAGAACGGTCTTCACCACTTCAAGGCCCATGTTGCCCAGCGCACCGGAGACACTTACACGAATTGTCATAGAATTGATCCTTATTGAGTCACGATTGTGACGGTATTGCTATTGAGGCTAGCATAAATAAAACACATCACGTTTAAAAGTTATCGGCCAATGTCAATGAGGATGACATAACCTTGGTATCCCT
>CAYGPY010000326.1:0-3143 GCA_964351765.1 uncultured Vampirovibrionales bacterium | reverse complement strand
GGGTACGTATTTATTGTATGCCCTAGCCAGTGCTGGTATTTTGGCCATTGGTGGGTGGTTGGTAATTAACCGTCAGCTGACTTTGGGGCAACTTGTTGCGGCAGAAATCATCGTCGTGTCGATTCTCGCCGCTTTAGAAAAATTAATGCGTCTTATTGAGCCTTTTTACGATCTACTTACAGGAATGGAGAAAATTGGTCACGTCACAGGTTTACCCTTAGAGCGTGAAGATGGCAATCCTGTCGAAGCACCGACAACAGGAAGCAATATTCTTTTTAAAGGTGTAAAATTCACTTATCCCGCAACAGAGCTACCTGTTTTATCGGGCATTGATTTCAAGGTTAAGCCTCAAGAACGTATTGCTTTGGTCGGTAAAAGTGGCTCAGGCAAGAGTACTATTGCCACACTTCTATGTGGCCTTCAAGAACCCACCCATGGTGTGGTTGAAATTGATGGTCACGATATTCGCGATTACCGACTTCAAGACTTACGAACACGTATTGGCTGGATTGGGATCACACACGAAATTTTTGAAGGTACCATCGAAGACAATATAAAATTGGGACGCCCTTGGATCACGCAACATGACATGCGTTTAGCTTTAGAAGTAACAGGCTTAACCGATGACCTAACCGCGATGCCTCAAGGTAAAAAAACACGTCTAACCAGTGAAGGGCGTAACCTTTCTCATGGTCAGCGTCAACGACTAATGATTGCCCGTGGCATTGTAGATAAGCCCAGTATTTTAATCTTAGATGAAACCTTTACAGCCATTGAAGCGCGTATCAAAAGGAAAATACTCGATTTTATTATGGCTCCTAATAACCCTTGGACTGTCATTTGCATGACACACTCACCCGATATTATAAAATATGTTGACCGTATTATTGTTATCGATAATGGACAGCTTATTGATGATGGAACACTCGAACATTTAATAAAAAACAAATCTGAGCCCTTGGCTGAACTCTTTCCAGGCTTTACGGAAGGAGGCCACTGATGGGTGTAAACCGAATTCGACAAAATGAAGCTGAAGCACTAGAAGCATGTAGTTCTCTTTCAGAAATAAAAACCACTAAAGGGTTTAGAGATATTTCGATTGTTCTAAGTCTTTTACTTTTAACGATTGTGATCTGCTTAATTGTTATTCCTTGGCAGCAATCTATCTCTGGAACAGGTAAAGTCACAGTTTATTCAGCAATGAACCGACCCCAGAATATTCAGTCTGCAATTGCCGCACGTGTTAAACAATGGCATGTTACTGAAGGTCAGCACGTTAAAAAAGGGGAGCTCCTTCTTGAGTTAACGGAGATTGATGACAAATACCTCGCTCCAAAACAACTGGAACGTTTAGAAGATCAACTGAAA
The DNA here is from genome assembly GCA_964351765.1 of uncultured Vampirovibrionales bacterium. GTDB lineage: Bacteria > Cyanobacteriota > Vampirovibrionia > Vampirovibrionales > Vampirovibrionaceae > CAYGPY01. Next base: position 1,775 of record CAYGPY010000326.1, on the reverse strand, counting down.
GCCTATCAGGCAAAACGAGAGGCAACCCTTTCTCGTATTGAGTCGCTCAATACGCAAATCCGCTTCCTAACACAATCGCAACAGGCTGCCATCCCTTCAGCAAGTGTTAAGGTCTCACAAACTCAAGATAAAATTCTTGCCACACAACAAGCACTCACTAATGCCAAACAAAATCTAGTGACCTCAGAATTAAACTTTACACGAATAGAAGAGCTCCATAAAAAAGGGCTGCGATCGACACGTGACTTTGAATTAGCACAACAAAAAATGATCGAATCACAAACTAAAGTAGAGCAAGCTCAAGCATACCTTAATGTTGCCGAGCGCGATGAAAACGTAGCCGGATACGACCAATATAAAGTCGTTGCTGATACATCCGCAAAGATAAGCAGTACCAGAGCATCCGTTGCCTCGGCTTATGAGTCTTTGGCTAACACAGACAGTGAACTTAATAAGCTTGAAGTTTCCGTTGAAAATCTCGTTCAACGTATCAATCAACGTAATGTGGTTGCTCCCATCGATGGTATCGTCGTCAGAATTACAGCCTTTGGTTCTGGTGAAACGGTTAAAAAAGGCGAAATATTGACGACACTCATGCCAAAAGATGCTGAATTGGCTGTCGAACTTCTTATCTCCGATAATGACGCACCCTTAGTTTCTGTTGGTCGTCCTGTTCGACTCCAGTTTTCAGGATGGCCTGCTGTTCAATTTTCAGGATGGCCTGCGGTTGCAGTTGGTACATTTGCTGGTCGTGTTACCGTGGTTGATGCCATTGATAACGGAATGAACCGATACCGAGTATGGGTGGAGCCAGATAAAGAAGCCATTGAAAATGGAGACGAACAACCCTGGCCTAGTTCTCAATACTTACGCCCTGGTTCAAAAACCGTGGGATGGATCATGTTAGAAACCGTGCCACTTTGGTTTGAATTATGGCGTCAATTCAATGCCTTTCCGCCAACAATTGATATTGAAGGTATGCCTCAACATGATCAGCACGATCCAAAAAACAATATTAAAAAGCGTAAAAAGAAATGATGAAAAAATTAACAACGTGCTTTTTAATGCTCAGTGTTGGGTTCTTATTGACTCAGCCTGTTTTATCCCAAGAAACCCAGGTACCATCAAAACCAGACAAAGAGCTGCCCGAACAAACTCAAGTTCAAAAAACTTCTGACGAATCAACGCCCTCAGTAATCTTGGTTGTTGAAGAAGTGAATGAGCTCACTGTTGAAGACGTATTACAACGTGTTGAACGCAACCACCCTAAGCTACAATCAGCCAATATCGAAAGACAAGTCGCATCTGCTAAACGCCTTGAGAAACAAGGTGCTTTTGATCCATCATTATCTTTCTTAAGTGATACACAGCGGTACAATAGTTTTCCAGAACGTGGTAAAGACAAATTCGAAACATTGAATGATGTGGCCATTAGTATTCTTACTCGTTACGGCTTAAAGCTATCGGCACATTCTAATTTTCATTACGGTGATATTAAATCACCTGCTTCAGGTACCGGTGACACCGGTACTCATTTTATCGGATTAGGCATACCCGTGCTTAGAGGTGGTGGCATCAACGAAAAAGCTGCTGCTGAAAAGCAGGCACTAATTGGTGAGCCTCTGGCTGATAGTCAGTTCAATCAATTCAGATTAAACTTTATGCTCACTGCCTCCAATGCCTATTGGAACTGGGTATCTGCTCGACTTGAAATGAATGTGTATCAAGAATTACTGGAATTGGCTGAAGAACGTGCCACACAGATTAAAGAACGA
>CAYGPY010000325.1:0-3152 GCA_964351765.1 uncultured Vampirovibrionales bacterium | reverse complement strand
GAAAGCTCCGACATTGTGCACAAGGAAATGTACAGCTTTGAGATAAGCGATCGCAGCGTCAGACTTCGCGCCGAAGGCACTGCCCGTGTTGTTCGAGCCTATATTGAGCAAGGCTTGCATCGTGAACCCAAGCCCGTAAAATTCTTCTACAAAGGCCCCATGTTTCGCTACGAGCGTCCTCAAGCAGGCCGCCAGCGTCAGTTTCATCAACTAGGTGTTGAGATCTTTGGCGTGGATAGCCCTGAGGCTGACGCCGAAGTGATTGCCGTGGCGATGGATTTATTTACCACCCTCGGCTTACAAGGCTTACACCTTCACATTAATAATTTGGGCACAGCCGAGTGTCGTGATGCCTTTAAAGAGAATCTCAAAGCGGCCATTCAGCCTTATTTAGGTGAGCTCTCTGAAGAGGATCAAACACGCTTTGTGGAAAACCCACTGCGTATGCTGGATTCTAAAGATCCAAAAATAAAGGCCCTATTTGAAAGCGTTGAATTAAAAACATTGCTCAACACCGACTACACCAATAAAGAATGCCAAGCGCATTTTGCTAAAGTGTGCAGCATTCTCGACAGTCTTGGTATTAGCTACACTAAAAATCCGTGCTTGGTTCGTGGTCTCGACTATTACACCAAAACCGTTTTTGAAATCACCGCCGATAACCTTGGCGCTCAAAATGCGGTGGCCGGTGGCGGACGCTATAACAACTTGGTTGAGCATCTAGGTGGCCCTGCCACACCCGCTACGGGTTGGGGATTAGGGCTTGAACGATTGATTACCATTCTTGAAAACCAAAATACCAAACCGGATTTGGCCCCACTGGATTATTACATCGTTACCGATCAACCTGAAGCGGCGTTTACTCTCGCAAAAGCATTGCGCTTGACGGGTAAGTCGGTTGAAGTGGATTTAAGCGGTAAGAACTTTGGCAAGCAGTTTACCCTTGCTGATAAACGGGGCGCTGTGGCGTGCATCACTCTAGGTGCTAATGAAGCCAGCACAAAATCCTATGCGGTAAAAACACTCAGCACAGGTGAGCAAAAAACCTATTCGCTGGATGAGTTATTAAACGTCTAAGGCAGCCTCAATCCCGATCTAAAACCGGTGTTGCGCCACAATTTGTTCCATCGACGTTTTCACATCAGGCTTTAAAATAGGTCGTCCCCAAACAGTTAAAAATGGCGCCGGCACATAACGTTCTTCAAACTCAACAAACACAGGTGGGTTATCATCAGCCAACTTTGCGTACGCTTCTTCAACCTCAAGAGAGCTCTGTTTATCAACACGCACTCGGCAAAACATATCGGATTCTTCTTCAGCATTCACTAACATATAGCGCCGATGACCTTCTTCATCAAGATGCGATGAAACCGGACCACGCTTCACAAACGAATCTGAATATTCATCGCGAGCACGTAAACGTCCTTCTAGATGCATTTGAATATGAAACCCAGGGTTACCACGATCGGGTTTACCAAAGTAGCCTGTAAGCTGTTCGTCGGTCTCTGCTTTTTTCTCGTCAGGCGTCACATCAACAAATTCAAGCCATTGAGCGCCAAATTTGGGTTGTAAAGCAGGTGAGATCATAACGGGTAATCCTTTTTAAACAGTAAAACAAGTGTTCTACTGTAATAAAGCCGCTCAAGATAAAAAGTTGCCTTGGTATTGGTAAACGATTCATAGTACCATTACGCTCAAGCGCCTTAAAGTGCTTTGTTATTCCAATCTAAGGGTTTTTAATTATGATTACATCACCAGTTCAGCCATCAACATCGATTGCTTCCAGTAACACACCCTCTTCCTTTAAAAAGGCGGATTCTACTGTTATTGCCTCGGCCGATTCTTTTGCACCTACTTTTTCTGGGCGTAATTATGGCAATAAAATCAAATTTAATTTCGAAGGACCTCGTTGGGCTAAGATTGGAAACTACTTAGACAAGCTCAATTTTGCTTTTGACGATGTCTCGGTTACATACGTTGAGCAAAAAGGTCTTTTAAGAGCGGCTTATCTCATTCGTATTGAAAGCGATTCAATACAGTCACTCTACAACGCTTGTAAACGTCTTGCTTCTGATATGGAAAACCATCAAGGTGAGCCTATTCCAATATTAGAAGAACTCGTTGAAAAAGTACGCGCAAGACTTTAAGTTTTTTCACAATAACAACTCAACGCAAATTCATGCGTTCTCTGAGTGAGGCCAGTGTAATATCGGGGATGGCTTGAATACAGACGGGGGTGGTTTTACTGAATCCCTCAATCTTTGGCGTGGTAATCACGTCTGAAAAAACAGCGTCTGCTTTTTCTGTGGCCGACCACACTTCTTCCCAGCCTTCCTCTACATTGACCATGCGTGTGAGTAACTCATCGCCTCGCAAGGCCGTAATTACCGCTTCGGCTTGTTGTAATACCACGTTACTCACTGACGCCACCACTAAAAACGACCCCGTCTTGAGTCGGTTAATCAAATCCACTTCTTGCTGACCACTGCTCACATCCATCACCAGCATGCGTTTATCCACATCAATATCGTGTTGCTCCAGCAATCCACGCAAGGTGCCCGCGTGATACCGATTCACCACAAACAAGGTATTGGCGTCGCGAGAGGCCCGTTCGCCCAAGGTTGATTTAAAATCAGAACTGAGTTGTTCTAAGGTAGCTTGCACAACAGAGGTGTCTAAATTGTCGGTTAATGCCTCATTGAGTTCAGTTTGAAACAGGGGCAGAATATCGGCGTGCTTATCCACCACCACCACTGGGGGAAGGGTCACCACGCTGTCGCCATGTTCAAAGCGATGATGCGTCTCATTAAGCACCTTCAGCACATCAGACCAAGACCAGTTTTGCTCATGCACGTGGCGCACAAAGTATCCGGAGAGTTGTTGCAAGGCCATTGATTTATAATCAGGCTGAATTTGCGCCGATGATTTGTTTTTAGTGTTACCTAAGCCTTTTTTACTTTTATCTTGCTTGTCCTTAATGGCAGTCATCACGGCAGACACATTGGGATACTGCGCCAACACATCCACCACACGCACGCCACTGCCTTGCTTAATTTCAACCAGACCGTTTTCTTCCAATTCCCGATACACACCCAAGCACGTGTTGTAATGAATATCCAACTGTTTAGCCAACAACCGAACACTAGGCAGTT
>CAYGPY010000324.1:0-3158 GCA_964351765.1 uncultured Vampirovibrionales bacterium | reverse complement strand
CCAAGTGCTCTTGAAGATACTCATAGGCCACTTTAGGGTCACATGAATCGCCACAGGTGAATAAATCCACGGCGGCATAGCCATATTCAGGCCATGTGTGAATGGCCAAGTGGCTTTCGGCGATAATAACCACGCCACTCACGCCATAGGGGCTAAACATATGGAAGTTCGAACCCACAATCGTTGCGCCACAAGCCAATGCGGCGTCCTTCATCACGGTTTCAATGCGCTCGACATTATTAAGAATATTACTGTTGCACTCGTAAAACTCGGCTAACAGATGACGTCCAAGGTTAAACGTGGGGGCTTCATTAGTCAATGCTGGAGAACCTCTTTGGTGTATAAATGGGTAAAAAGTAAGGAAGTGGGTAGTTGCTATATAAAGTGAGTGAATTAGTTAAAGAAATACCATTTTACAAAAAGAACGGGAATAGGCAAGTGTTTTACCGATATCGATATAAAAAACAAGGGAGATTCATAATTGCTAGTAAAGGGTATAAATGTTTCGGATTGAAAAGCAGTTCATGTTTTAGAGATAATAGTAAGGTTAACCAGATAAGTTGTCGGATAAGAAGTGTCTTTAAGCTAAGCTCTGTCTGATTTTATGGGGAATGAACGGATGAATGTGTTTCGTGGTGCTGTGTATCACTCGTTATCGATGACAGAAGGCTGCTATTTGAACGATGGCGCCTTGATTGTTGATGCGCTAGGCTCGATTGTTGCTTGTGGTGATTGGCAGAGTGCTGATATTCAAACGCGTTTAGAAAACACCTCGTATAAACTAACTCAGTTAAATACAGGTCAGATGTTGGTACCAGGCTTTATTGATTTGCACGTGCATCTTCCTCAGATGGGTGTGACGGGGCGTCAGGATGCCTCGCTCTTAAACTGGTTAAATAAATATGTGTTTGCTGAGGAAAGTCGCTTTGAGGATTTGGACTATGCAGATTATGTAAGCCGTTGGTTTTTTAATGAGTTACTTAAGAACGGGACAACAACAGCAGCGGTGTTTTTAACCTCGCACAAAGAGGCCGTAAACCGCGCGTTTGAAATTGCTGAAGAGACAGGCAATCGTGCGATTATGGGCCTAAACTTAATGGACAAGAACGGTCCAGATAGTTTATTGCGAGATACACAACAAACACTCAAGGATACTGAAGCATTATGTCAGCAATGGCATGGGCGTGATCAAAACCGCTTGCAGTATGCGTGGATGCCTCGGTTTGCCATAACCAGCACAGAAGAACTTCTTGAGGGCATTGGTGCCCTGCGTACCAAATACCCTGATGTATACCAACACACGCATCTGTCAGAGCAAAAGGCAGAAATTGATGCCGTGAGTGAGCAATTTCCGTGGGCTAAAGATTACTTAGAGGTGTATCAAAAATATGGCTTAACGGGTCCACGCAGTATTTTTGCCCATGCTATTCATCTGAGTGATGATGAAATTGCTCGTGTGGTTGAGACTGAAAGCTGCTTAGCGCATTGCCCTGGTAGCAACTTCTTTTTAAAGAGTGGTCGTTTTCGTCTGTATGACATGATTGAACGTAATGTGCGTTTTGGTTTGGGATCGGACGTGGGCGCGGGCCCTGAGTTGAGTATGTTTAAGGTGATGAAAGACACGCAGTTTATGCAGAGAAATGCGTTGGTGAGCCCAGATAGTTTATTTTATATGGCAACGCTCGGTGCGGCTAGAGCCTTGCATCTTGATGATACCATCGGCAATTTTGAAGTGGGTAAAGAGGCTGATTTCAGTATTATTAATTGGCTAGGTAAGTCCAACGTCTTTGCGGGCTCAGTCAAAGGTATTCAGGATATTCTGTCATTACTTATCTATCTTGGTGATGAGCGGATGATCGATCGGACGTTTGTGCGAGGCAGACAGGTGTATGTTAATAAAACGCCTGTACTCGCTTGATTTCTGTACCAATGATCGTTAAAGGGGTTTGATAATAGAGCATTTATCCCCCTTCTCCTCTTAATAGAGGAGTGAAAACAAGGTGGGTTTTACCCGTATTCTATTAATTACAAAGCTTTTGTAGTTCTGGAATGCTTTTATAGTACGGTTTTATAGTGCTTTTGCTACGTCCTAAACCTATTGCCTAGACCGGTTGGATGATGTTTGGGGGTGGGCTCCATTGGTAAAATGATAGCAGGTTCATATAAGTTTAGAAAACCAATGTTTTAAGGGTTCTTTTGAAACGGCGGTATTAGCTCATATCAATCTTACAAGCACACTTACAAATTGTGGTTTAACTTAATGACAGCTTAAAGGTATGTGTGTTCAACGGAAACGAGATATCAGATTCAGCAGAGTGGCTGTAAATAGTGGAAGATGGCTTCTGTAATCACACGTTACAGTAATGGCCGAACTAACCAAGAGATGAAACAGTATGGAGCGACTGCTCAACGATAGAAAAAATGACGGTTTCTGGATGCCTTTCTCCAAAAAAGAAAGATCAGAATCGTCAAGTGATGCCACACCTTCGGTGAACTTAACACCCTCAACGGATGCTGAGCTGTCGGGTAAGGGGTTACATGGTCAGCATATTACGCAATTTGCGGAATATGTTGAACAGCCTGATGAGTTAGAGCATCGTTCTAAGAGATCATCGAATAAGAGTCTTCCAAAAGTAACCATGCCAAAATTGGGTGCTTCAAACCCTTGGAAATCTGTTGCTGATAAACAATCTAGTTTTGATGAGTCGTTTAACCAGAGCGATGTGAACGATACTGCTTTTGATCCGGATTTTGATTTCCTTGATCAGGGTCGTTCTTTTGACACAGAGTTTGAAACGCCTGACGTCATTCAGTATGATAACCAAGAAGATAGCCTTTTTGATACGGATGATAATAGTTTTTATATTGATGACACCCAAGAAACATCAATGAGTTTTAACAGTGCTGATTTTATTTCAGAATCGGGATCTTATGGTGATCCGCTTAAAAAAGCGAAATCAGTCTACGTTAAAATTGGCGAATGGTTAAACCCTGTTCGTTGGTTAGAGTTCTTGGTAAATCTTGCCGATCGTTTATTTGACGACCCAGGTCGCATTTTTCTTAAAAGACAAAAACGTAGTAACAGCAAATTACCTCAAAATCAAATTGCGATTCGCAAAGCACGTGCTCAGCGTCAAGCAATTCAATCTGAATTGAAA
>CAYGPY010000323.1:2821-3208 GCA_964351765.1 uncultured Vampirovibrionales bacterium | reverse complement strand
ATAATATATTTTTCAAGAAAAACACGTTCATCACCAAAGGCATTTTTAGCTTCACGACCCGCCGCCTCTAAAGCCGCTTGCAAGTCCTCAGCCTTATCCACCCGGCGCATGCCTTTACCGCCACCACCGGCAGCGGCCTTCACCAAGAGAGGGAAACCAATCGAATCAGCTTCTTTGGCTAGTGTGGCAAACGGCGTGGATAAATCACCCGACCAACCCGGAACCACAGGGACATCGGCATTAATCATGGTTTCCTTGGCGATAATTTTATCACCCATCGAGTGAATCACTTCAGGCGATGGGCCAATAAACGTAACACCAGCCTTCGCACACGCCTGGGCAAACGCCTTGTTTTCACTAAGGAAACCGTAACCCGGAAGCACGGCA
>CAYGPY010000323.1:0-2811 GCA_964351765.1 uncultured Vampirovibrionales bacterium | reverse complement strand
TGCAGAGCGTCAGGATTTTTTCGTATTGCAGATAGGTTTCGGCGCTGGTTTTACCCGGCAAGTGATAGGCTTCATCCGCCATCAAGGTGTGACCCGCCAGTCGATCGGGTGTGGAATAGACCGCCACTGCTGTGATACCCATCTCTTGAAGTGTCGACATCACTCGACACGCAATTTCGCCACGGTTGGCGACCAATACTTTTTTAAATTGTTTTGTTTTGCTTTTTGCCATGCGGCAAACCCTCTCTCGTTTTGTTAAAGCAATAATTTATTTTTGTTTTTATTTAAGCCAAGCCGCCGGACGTTTTTCTAAGAAGGCTTTCATACCCTCTTGGCCTTCATCTGATACACGGCGTGAGGCAATCATTTCTGAGGTAATGCGCATCGCTTCTTCATAAGGAACATTACGCACTTTACCAATCAACTCTTTAGAGTAATGCACCGCATCAGGGCCGTTTTGAAGCAGAGCCGTCACCATGCCATCAATCACGGCATCCATCGCCAATTCGTTCTCGGCAATTTCAGACACAATCCCCATACGTAATGCTTCTTCGGCCGTAAAGCGTTCGGCGGTTAAAAAGTAACGATGTGCAGCGCTTACTGGCATCTTTTTAAGCACAAACGGTGAAATCACAGCCGGAATCAATCCCAGTTTTACTTCGCTCAAGCAAAATTTAACGGGCTGTAAAACAACGGCCATATCACACGCACATACCACGCCAACACCACCGCCAAATACAGCACCATGCACACGGGCAATGGTTGGCTTGGGGCATTCATTAATGGATTGAAGCATACGGGCCAAGCCCAATGCATCAATCACGTTTTCTTCATAAGAGTAGTCCACCATCTTGCTCATCCAGTTCAGATCAGCACCGGCACAGAAGGACTTGCCTTCGGCCTGTAAAATAATGGCGCGAACCGAATCATCTTGCCCCAACGTGGTAAATGCCTCAACAAGCTGGTTAATCATCACGTCATTAAAGGCATTGTGCAGTTCAGGGCGAGATAGGGCCACCACGGTAACGCCTTCATACTTATCACTAGGGCTTACCGTCACAAATTTATCCGTTGATACTGAATTAGACATCGTTCAGACTCCTCTCTCCCCTTTATAGGCGGTGTCTTCTTTTACTGACGTTCCACCTATAAAGCCTCTTAATGAATTGACTCTACTATACCAAAACTAAAGTTCAAACACCACAGCGCCAGCGCATTGACAGGCTGTAAATCACTATAAAAAAACATGTTTAAAGGCACGTATTTTTTATGATACGATCCCTTTTCTAAATGAGGGAACAAGCAAGATTTGAGGAAAACACAATGCTTTCAGCAATAACACCAAACGTACAAACTCGATTTTCAGGGGCTTACGTGGTGGCTACACACGCGTCAAAACCCGAGGAAAAAAGAGCCTTAATTAATAAATTAGCACAGGACTACCGTGTGGATGCAACCAGCAACGCCAATGTGTTTTTAGTGGCCAGCCTACTCGATAACGAGACCGTTCCCAAGCTTGTTAATCAATTCCACGCCAGTGCGGTAAACGTAACCAAGGCAGGCTTAAACAACGTGCGTGGTTTTATGTGGAATGAACAAGGGATGCGCCAAATCCAGAACATGTTTGACATGTTCCAGAAACTCAAAATCACGCAATTCAAATCACCCAACGCAATGCAGTGGATTGATAAATATCCTGAAGCGTAATATCAACAGCTACCAACTGAACCAAGGCGGGTCATATGCCGTGTTTGCATTCCAAGGCCCACAACCACTTTGGGTAGGACTCTCCATAGTAGCCCACGTTGTTAAACGCCCTGAATGATACAAAACAAATTCAATGCTTTTACCGGGGCCTGTTGTACTACCACTATAAACCCCATCGGGATCAAAAACAAAGAACGTGGCGTTACTATTGCCGGTACCCCCAAACGTACAAGCGTTCAGCACCATCAAAACACCCCCATTATGGAGTTTATAACAGGGTTGAGAAGCGAGACAATCAAAGAAATTTGTTGTTTGTTTGTTATCAATGGTGCTCGATGTATCCATTCGAACATAATTGATATAAGGCATTAAATCGGCGGCACCCGTTGTAGAAACAGGGGTATTTTCTAGTCGATAGGCAGCATAAGCCGCCGAAATGGTTCCAGCAACCTCTTTAGCACTCGCGTTCCACTCCGAATTTTGCCCACCTTGGAGTACCTTAGGGATGGTAAATGTAGCGATCACACCCAACACAGCCAAAGCAATCAATAACTCGGCCAGTGTAAAACCATGACGTCGCTTTTTAAGATTAATAGCAATAAACTTAAGCATAATCCATTATATCGTCAGAATTGAAAAAAGCTGAAGTGCAACATCGGTTCATTACATTCTAAACACGCCTTGCTTGTGTTCTGGGAATGGTGCGTTTAGCGCTGCGGAGATGCCTAGACCGAGCACTAGCCTAGTGTCTACCGGATCGATTACACCGTCATCCCACAGGCGAGCGGTACTATAATAGGCACTGCTTTCTGTATCGTATTTATCTAGGATGGGTTGTTTTAGCTCGGCGACTTGTTTTTCGGTTAGGGCTTTTTCGCCTTTGGCCGCCAACTGATCTTGCTTAACGGTGGCCATAACCGTGGCGGCTTGCTCGCCACCCATTACTGAAATTCTCGCGTTCGGCCACATCCATACTTGGCGTGCCCCAAAGGCACGACCGCACATGCCGTAGTTACCCGCACCATACGATCCACCAATAATAACGGTGAACTTAGGCACGGTCGCATTCGATACGGCCATAACCATCTTCGCGCCATCTTTAGC
>CAYGPY010000322.1:0-3238 GCA_964351765.1 uncultured Vampirovibrionales bacterium | reverse complement strand
CTGTGTTTTGAGTGGCACCTATCAATTTAAATCGGGCGACAAGGATGCTATTCAAACCAAGATGAGTGAAAACGTGGGCTTCAGAAAACAACACCACCCTATTGATCCAAACGGCGGTAGTGTTTTTCAGAATCCCAATAAAGAAAACCCTGCTGGCAAACTGCTGGATTCACTGAACGCCAAAACGTGGAGCGAGGGCGGCGTTCGTATTAGCTCGTTGCATGCCAACTTTATTGTAAACACAGGCTATCCAGATGGTTCATCAGGCACGTCTACTGATGTTTTAAAATTGATGTGTCGTATGAAAACGGAAATTAAAAAACACTTTGGCTTTGACGTGCATCCTGAGAACAAATTTTTGGGTGACGCCACAACAGAAGAAAAAGAATTGTGGCTGGCTTTAACCGGCGAGATAATTTAAGTACGTTTATACCACTAAAAGCATGTAAATCCGTTTAATTAGCGGTAAAATAGAAGGGTACATTCCCGTTTTGATAGAAAGTATTTCTTATGGCATCGTCACCTGAATCACCCATACTCACTAAATCCACACGCGTTGCGGTGGTCTATGGTGGCTTGTCCTCAGAGCGGCCAACATCTTTAATTACGGGTAAGAACTGTTTTGAAGCACTGCAACGTCTTGGTTATAGCAACAGCGTTTTAATTGATGCCGACAGAGACTTAGCGCAACGGTTGATCGAAGAAAAAGTCGAGGTTGTGTTTAACGGCCTGCACGGCAAGTATGGCGAAGACGGGTGCTTGCAAGGTATGCTTGAACTGATGGGCATCCCCTACACAGGGTGCGATCACACATCGAGCGCTGTATCGATGGATAAAGCCATTACCAAAACAATGCTCGTGGCTGAGGGCTTACCCTTTCTGCCTTCTGTAACCATCGACTTGAACGAACGCCAATCAGGTGAACTCTGTCAGGTAATCAACTTGACCTATCCTGTGATGGTAAAGCCGCTTAATGAAGGCTCCAGCATTGGCATGAGTAAAGTCGATGACAAAGGAGCGTTAAAAGAGGCCTTGGCTGAAGCGGGCAAATACAGTTCACGCATTCTGATTGAAGAATTTCGCAAGAGTAAGTCGGTTACGGTGGGTGTGATTGAAGTGGATGGCAAGAACGTCGTAACCCCTCTTCTTGAGCTCAAACCCACCAAATCAGAATGGTATGATCTGGAAGCCAAATACACCAAGGGCTTAACCGAGTTTATCTTACCAGCCAGCGTTGATGAAGCCACAAGTAAAGCCATGCAAGAGACCTCATTGAAAGCACACAAGATTCTGGGGTGTCATGGGGTCTCACGAACGGACTTTGTGGTGACTGAGGACAATAAATTTTACATTCTAGAAACAAATACAACCCCAGGTATGACGGCACTTAGCGACCTTCCCATGCAAGCCGAGCATATTGGAATCAACTACGATGCTCTGGTTGAATGTATACTAAAGACAGCCTTTAGCCGAAATAAGGTCGGCAAAAAAGCCTCTGTAAAGGCATAAGCATTTATTATTTTTTCTGAGAGTTAGAAGTCACAACCATATCGAGATTCGCACCCGATGCGCCCCTCCGATCACACATCCTCTAAACAACACGATGATGGCGACTCCGCCGTGTCTATTGACCTGCGTTCTTATAGCGCGAACGATGTGACGGATGACAAGGCTGACTCTGTCCACCCACATAAAATGGTGGATATTATGCAACTCCCCAAAAAGCAGGCTCCAAAAGCATCGCAACACAATCAAAAACAACGCAACTCGCCCGGCGTGCAAGATTGGCCCGAAACCTATACCAGTGAGCCTAAGCAACAAAGCAAAAGCAAACCTGTTAAAAAATCAAAGGGTGGCTTTTTTGGTAAAAAGAAAGACAATAAAAAAGTAGCAACGCAACAAATGTCGCTGTTTGATGACTCAAACTCACCGCAAAAAGCGCAAAAACAATCACCTGAAAAACCAACTCAGGAAAGTATTTCCGCTAAAAAATCTTATCACTCACCCGGTATGCAAAGCCTTCAAGACACTCAGAATGGCAGTAACAATGATGAGGTGTATCATTCCAAACCGCACCTTTCACCCGAAGAAGAGCTTGTTCAACGCACCGAACATCAATTAGAGCAGGCTCGCTCGCGGCAGATGAGTTATCTCACCAAACGGCGTGAGATTAAAAAGCGCAAATTATTCTGGAATCGAATTAAACGTAGCACCCGTAATGTGTATCTATACTTGGTCATCGGCACACTTTGGTTACTCCTGCAAAACCCAATGTGGGTTTACAATGCACCTGATTTCACGTTAAGCATGCAGCCCAATACATCTGGCCTGCCCACGTTAATAACAGAAAAAAACTTGTTACCGTTACTCGGGCAATACACGGGTAAGCCCCTGTATTTACTGAATCCTAAAACCATTGAAGAACATATCCGTTCACAATACAGCGTGATTGACGATATTAGTGTGCGTCGCTCTTTGCTGCCCACGCGTCTTGATATTCAAATCCTTGAAAAAGTACCTTACGCTCAAATATTTGCTAACACCCACGAGGACGCCCCTTACGCCTTGCTCAGTAAAGATAACCAGTTGATTTCTTTATCGCTCTATCAATATAACCCTGATAAATTTATCAGCAGTAAAACCAATACGCCCATCACAAGTATCATTCTCCCTGAGTCGGTCACACTCAGTGATCAACAGTTAAGCTGGTTACGTAACATTACCTATAAAGCCTCTCAGGTAAAAGGGTTGCATTTTAATGCAGTGAATATTGTTCAGCAAACAAACAAAGACAAAATTGAAAAACATCTGAGTCTAGATTTTGATGAAACCACGGTGTTGCTTGGCCGGTTGGATGCGGCATCAGGTAAACGTCTGGATCGATTACCCGTCATTGCCAATGAAGTGCTCAAGCATCAAAGTAACATTAGCTGGGTCGATTTGCGTTGGAGCGAGCAGGTCACCTTCCACAAAGGGAAACCAAAGCAAACGCCGTTCAATGTAAAAAAAGTGAAGCCCACTTCCACAAGTTCAGTGAAAATAACGAAAAAGAAGGTGCTCACACCAAAAACGAAATCATCTTCAACAGGTACCTCAACAGCCTCTAACAAAACAGGTGCGACCAAGCCGAGTGCGACCCCAAAAAGCCGTGTTACCACACCAACAATGTCTGTACCCCAGAATCCGGCTCCTAAAGTTAGTGTATCTCAACCGGCATCTCAAACTGTACTTCAGGCAC
>CAYGPY010000321.1:0-3255 GCA_964351765.1 uncultured Vampirovibrionales bacterium | reverse complement strand
ACATTAATGAGCTTGATGTAACTGTGGGTAAAGCTGTTGTCCTAAACTTGTCAAAACCAGCTGCACGTGTTTCGATCAGCAATCCTGATATTGCAAACATCGTAGTGATTAGTCCAACTCAAGTACAACTTGTTGGTAGCACCGTTGGTGTAGCTAACCTACTTGTATGGGCTGATAACAACGCACCGGATCACTCTGTGATTGACATTCACGTTCACCGTGACGTCTCCGTTCTAACACGTCAACTTAAGTTTGTTGATGTGGGTATTGAAATTGTACCGTTGGCCGCTGAAGATTCGGTTATCTTAACCGGTGAAGCAAAAAACCGTGAATCAGCACAGCTCGCTGTTGAACTGGCTCACGCCTTCTTTAGAAACGCCACAACGGGTCGCACCATGGGTTCACAAACTCCAGGTTCAGCCACACCGGGTGCTGATACACAAGTCATTAACTTGATTAAAGTAAAAGGCGAACCTTCAACAAAAGTAGAACTGGTTCGTAACCGCCTTAATGACTTAGATCCAAACATCACGTTGGATATCGTACCGGGCCCTCAAGGTGAGGAAAAAGTTATCTTAACCGGTAAGGTTCGTACCTCTAGTATTATTTCTAAAGCCATTAACACGGCCAGCATCTTTTACGGCCAACCTGGCATTCAGGTTATTACCGGCCCCGGTGGTAACTTACCCATTGCTGCAAGTAATGATGCCTTTCAAGCCGGTACATTCAACACCAACATTTCATCTAACGTGTTGCAAGGTACCGTCATGACAGATGCCTCTGGCAATGTTGTTAGCCTTCTGGAAGTGGCCTTCAAGCCTCAAATCCGTTGCAAAGTTCAGTTTATCGAAATCTCGAAAAACGACTTGATGACACTCGGACATACCTTACAAGGTATTGGCGGCCCTTACGGATTTGCCTCCTTAAGTGGTTCTCAATCACCGGCCCCAGGTCGTCCTATTAGTAGTGTTGTTACTGCTGATTCGGGTGCAGCTTTTGCGGCAAGTGCAAACCAAAACACCTTTGGCTCAGCCCGTAACGCACTAAGTTATGCCTCTGGTTATTCACAAACATTCCTCGGTGGCATCACCCAAGTGTTATCCATCAATGAGCAATTCTCTGCCGCTCTCAGCCTGATGCAAGAACGTCAAAAAGCACGTACCCTTGCTGAGCCTATCCTAACGATGTTGAGCGGTGAGAAAGGAAGCTTCCTTGCTGGTGGCGAAATTCCGATTCCTGCTGTAAGTGGTACGGGTTCGGTTGATGTCTCCTACCGTGAGTTTGGTATCCGCCTCAATATGATTCCTACCCTCTTGGATAACGGCAAAATTCATATGGTTGTCGCTCCTGAAATCAGTTCGATTGACCGAGCTAACGGTGTTACCACCAACGTGGTTTCGGTTCCGGGTTTCAGAACACGCCGTATGCAAACAACACTTGAAATCCAAAATGGTCAAAGCTTTGTGATTGCAGGTCTGTATAACAAAGAAGAAACCCGTTCCATTAGTGGTACACCTTGGATTAGCAAGATGCCTGTTATCGGTAGCTTCTTCCGAAACAAATGGAAGAACGGCAGCCAGAATGAAATGGTGGTTATCATCACCCCTGAAGTGCTGGATGACCCCGATGCTCAAGGTGGCATCGCCTCTCGATTCTAAACTCTTCAAATACCCATACAGGAACGGCGCTGACTAACAGCATCGTTCCTGTCGGTTTAAACCTCACACACTTATACAAGCACAGCATTTTGAATAAAAGTAATCTTAATAATTGATTTTCATCAATTTAATAAAGATCTACCAAAAATCGTCGATAGATAGAATGGGCAATGATATGGCGATTTAGTCATCTCAGAAAAACAAACCCTAATCGCCCTAAAAACGCATTTTGAGTTACACCCAAAGTTAATAACCGTAACGTTATTAACTTATAAGAAATGGAATCCTCTACACCATGAGCTCTTACAGAGTTGTCGCCGTCGCTAGTTCAGAAGAAACCCGCAGTGCTTTGCAAGAGCAACTGTCGGGACTTTCGTTTGTTCAGTTTGAGGGCGTGTGTATTGAGCTTTCTGACGCGGTTCAAAAATGCCAAAGCTACCAGCCCGATGTAATCATTGCTGAGTTAACAGACCGAGAATTGGATGCAGGCTTATTCATTCAAGCCATCAGCATGAATCCAGAAAACCCGTGCGTTATTTTCACGCTGCACAAAGAGATGGATTTAGACGTCTTTAAAGATGCCATTCGTCAAGGTGCTAAAGAATTTATTCAATACCCTAAAGATGAAAAAGCGCTTGAAACCGCATTAACCCGTCACTTGTCTTTCTTAAGCAAGATAGCCACACAAAACCAACAAAACATTGATGCCAAAAACAAACCTAAAGAAGCCAAGCTTATCAGTGTGTTTGCTAGTAAAGGTGGTAGCGGTACCTCCACGATTGCCATTAATCTGGCACATGAAATTCACGTACAACAAAAGAAATCGGTTGCGCTATTAGACTTGGATCAATTCTTCTGTAATACGGGTGTGATGCTCAATTTAAAACCGGATTACTCCGTAGGCGATTTAGCCCAAAACGATCCAAGTGACTTTGATCAGCAACTATTAAACAAAATCACGGTAAAGCACGACAGCGGCATTGACGTTGTGGTGGGTAGTAAAAACGTGATGGATGATAACGATATGATTTCGCCTGAACTCTTGGATCAGGTGATGGACATGCTCGTAAACAACTACGAATACGTGATTGTTGACCTACCAAGTCATGTTCTTGATCCGTATCACCAATATATGGTGGAACGTTCTGATGAAATCTTACTCGTCTCGTGCCCCGATGTACCGAGCTTGTACCGCACACGTCAGTATCTTGATTTAGCACAGAAATATCTAGACGTACGCAAATTAAAACTGATTTTAAACCGCTACAACCTCAGAGCGGCTTACGGTATTAAAAACGAAGAGCTTGAACAGGAATTTCGTTACGACGTTTTCTGTCGTATCCCTAACGACTGGGAACTCAATGTTGAAGCAAACAGTGTCGGTTCCATGCTTAGCACGTTGAATCCAAAAGCCGACATCGTTAAAGGTATCCAGCAATTGAGTAACCTCGTAACAGGGGCTACTGACATGGCAGCTAAAGCTGAAGAAGATGATGACAATGGCTTACTTGGCAAGTTGTTCGGTGGGCGCTCTAAAGAGCAAAAGGGCATCGCCTAACACGTATCGTCTCATATCAAAATTATATTTCTATTTTAA